>JAIOTL010000092.1 GCA_021106775.1 Planctomycetota bacterium
TTTTACATTCTACTTGCGATAAATCAATATTTTTTATTGTAAGGCAAGCTTCAGGATATCCGCAAAACACTCTATCTCGACAGATGAAGTATTTTTAACAGGTTCAGGGTCGCTGCTGTATAAATCAGTATCAGATGGAATCGGTCGGCATGAAACACCAAGATTCGCAATCAAAAAGATGAATGAAGCAAAAAACAAATACCTCACACCGATTCCCCGTAAATACCATCAATATTCATATTATAACAGGTTGGCTGACTGCAGAAATATTATTGTCATTTTGAACAGAGAGAATTACAGCAATAAAGTAACAATGACACAAATTGACGTTTTTGTGTTCGACCACCGATTTGACAACTATTCTGTCTCTTTATCAGTTGTTTTTTCGGACGATTCATCTGTTTTGTCAGCAGATTTCTTTTCATCTATCTCACTGACGATTTTTTCCCACTGAGCGTAAAGTGTCTTCTCGTTTTGTTTGAGTTTCTCTAACCAGTCAGCATAAAGCTCATTGTAAAAGTCTATACGAAGCTGACGCCGTTTAAGTTTGCGGTCATATGTACTGTTCGAGTTTATGTCATTCAAAAGCGAATTTAGCATTTTATGTGCCCTTGGAAGCAGTCTATGGCATTCGGATGTGCTTTCCGTATCAATCGCTTGTTTAACGGCAATAATGACGTATGGCAGAAGTGTTTTGTCGTTAAAATCACCAATCGAGATACACAGATATGATTTTATCTGATTATTTTTCGTGGTTGCGGGAAGTAGCATTATGTCTTTCACGAATTTCTTGAAATCCTCTTGTTTTTCTTCGATTTTCGCAGCCCGGATAATCGCGCCGAGATATTCTGTTGTCGGTCTCAACACGCTGATTTGCGAAGATTTACATGCACGAAACAAACCCTTGATGATGAGTTTCATATCATCTGGATTCTCAATTGCTTTAATGTCAATTTCCGTAATATAATTCAGTTTTTCGTTTTCCGTGTCAGCTTTGAGAGTAAACATCCATTCAAGGTAGAGTCCAGCTTTTTTCAGCGCGTTATCCTCCTCATCCCCTCGTACTGTTAACGCCCATTTAAGAAGAATAAGCACAAGTTCTTTGTTGCCTTTGATTTTGTTGGGTTCAAGCTCGACCAGAATCTTGGCAAGCGTAGTAATCCATTCAAAAATCCTGTTTTCCATTTCTTCTTTCATTGGCTCAGTTTCGATAAATTCGAGCCATTTTTTAATCGATGTATCAAGAAGTTCGACATCCTTCGTATCCGCAGCAATAATCATGAGAATTTCTGATGCCTTCATATTGGTTTTCTCAACCTCGAACACTTTGTTAAGAAATTCCTGTGCGGTTTCAATTTCTCTGTCAGATTTTCTATACGAAAGTTCTGCCATCAAGATGTAGAATTGCAGCCAGTTATCGCGCGGTAAATCGTCACTAGCGAGTTTTTTGAGCATTTTGAACGATTTCAGCCCGATGTTCCATGCTTTCGTGTAAAGCTGTTTCTGCTTTAACTCCAGACAAATACGCCCGAATGCCTGATATTTTACCTTGTCGGTAACCTGTGCATCGTCTATGACCTTCTCTGCAATTTCGAATTCACCACGACGTAGATGAATGCTAATCAGTGCTATCCAGTTCTGAGCATCCTCATTATTAAGTTTAATCGCTTCATTAATTTCAACCTTAGCTTTTTCATAGTTTCCAGTCTCCAGATATGTTATGCCAAGCGAGCGATGAACATCATAAAACGTTGACCTTAGCAACAAAGCCTTCTGATAATGCTTTATCGCCGACTTCAGATGCCCTTCTTCCCTGGAAACCATATATTTATTCACGAATGTGTCACCCAGAACATAATGTGCATATTCGAAATTGCTATCAAGCTCAATTGCTTTATTTATATGCAGAAGTCCCCTGGTTTTCTTGCTCTCATCTTGACGGGAAGTCCCAAAAAGAAAATATCCGTAAATCAGATTGAACACAGGCTGTTTTGTCTTCTGTGCCTGTTGACGCTGATACAACCCGTCAAGCACCATCTCCAAACCAAACTTGATAAAGTCTTTCTGCTCGTTGATTTTGTTCTTTACATAATCGAAACGTTCGTCAGTGTTCTTGATGTTTTCAATGTCCTTATGGGTGTAAAGCTTTTCCTTGAGCTTGGCAATCTCCTCCTTGGTGTATTTTTTCTTCAATTCTTTGAGTTTATCAGATTTCTCGATTTCTTCAGCATTTTCAGCATCGGATTTCTTATCGTCCGTTTTTGTTTCAGCATTATCCGAAAGCCTTGATTCAAGACCTTCAAGCGCATTTGATTCTTCAGTACAGGCAATAGTTGTTAAAGCAGTAATAATGATAAGAAAAATTATCGGACATATTGAATTTTTTTGCATATTCATGTTATCATTTCACCTTTCACAGTGTTTTATTATACGACTTTCTTTGTTCTTCGGGTTAACGTTACCGAAACATCACGGAAGAGTTTGTTGGCAGAATTTATCAAAAATCATTGGTTTTGCATATCTCGAATTTTTTCTGAATACAAATGCTGACGTTGAGTGACAAAACCTTTTTATCACCCTCACATTAGTTGACCAACAGTTTGGATTATAACTAAAGTACGAAATTTAGAATATGAAATTTATGCAAAAGGGAAGTTTTCACGTATTAACATTGTTTCTCATTTGTTTATTGATATGATTAAATAATTAGACTGTATGACGTAAATCGAAAGGCATTTGATGAGTGATATTGATAAAAAAAACCAAAAATATTCACCTTGGATGGATAACTGGCAAGATAATGTTAAAAATCCAGAAAAAAAGACTCGGAATCCAAAAACCGCTAAGACAATAAAAATATTGATATGGATAGGATTTTTTGCAATCCTTGTTTCTCCTTTAGCATTAATAATTGTTAGTACATTGGTAAAAAACGAAGGTATAAAAGAATATAAACCTACTCCTTTCACCGAAGCAGATGCCAAACGTTTAATGGATGAATCTGAAGCGGCGATTCATTTAGGCGAATATTTCAAAGCAATTCATATTGCCGAGTACGTCATTACCGAAAATGCTGACATCCCCCGAATTTATGTTCTTGCTTGTGCTTCGAATTATTTTTTGATGAATTATCAGGAAGCAATTGAGTTTGCAAACGAAGCATTAAAGCTGAACCCAAATTACAATGCTGCCAGATATTTAATCGCAATGTGCTTAAATAAAATCGATTCCGGTGTTGGTGAAAACTCGATTGCTGTCAACCTCCAACCCAATAATTATCCATACTCGTACTATTTTGGCTCGCTTTACAAAGAGCTAATTGGTGATTACGAAGAAATGCTTAATTTCTCCCAAAAAGGAGTGGTTTTGGACGATAAATCCCCTCTCATGCTTTTCGGGCATGCCAAAGCGTTATTTGCTAATTCGCAGTTTAAAAAGGCTCTTGATACAATTGAAATGATAATGAGCAGGTGCAATTTCACGCAATTTTCAACCAAAGCAATCTGGAATCGTGTTGAGATTCTCAAGGCAGAAATCCTGATGAAATTTGGCGAGAATGAAGATGCGGAATTGATTCTCAGCCGGAATTACAAGAATTATCCCAATTGGTGGGAGCTTGTGCGGGTTTATGCAGAATTTTCCATTGCAAATGAAAACTATAAGGAAGCTGTTCAGATTCTTGAAAAATACAGCAATCCGAAAAGAGTTGTGAACCAGAAGTTTGATGTTATAGAGATGTACAGGCTGAGAGGTTTTGCCAAGCTTATGAACGGTCAATTGCCTGAAGCTTTCGTCGATTATATGAACATTATCAAGATTGAGACCGGAATAGAAAACATTGTTGATATCGAAATTATTAAGGAATTTCTTACACCCGCTTGTCATGCAGCATTGCTTGGATTGACACAGGTTGAATTCAAACGCGATGCAATCGTCAAAGCGCGGAAATACATGAAGTACATCGATTCTGCGTATCTGAATTTGGACGAAACCGCGATTTTCGACAAACTTTCCAAAAAATAAAACAGCCTGTTAAGATTTTTTTGCCACAGAGACAAGAATAATTGTCATTCTGAGGCATCATAGATGCTTTTCTATGCGAAGAAACCATTTTTTCACCACTAAGAACACTAAGATTCATTAAGGTTTTCCCATTTTTCGCACATTACAAAACCTTGGAATTAAGTGAAAAATACAGCAGGGACGCAAAAATACGTAGGTTTACTCACATTATTTTGTGATTGTGATTTCCTGCCTTGTGCCTTTGCGGATATATTTTATTACGAGCTTTCCGCCTGGTTTTAACTCGGCAAGAGCGTTTTTGACCGTCTCGATTTTTGTGATGGATTTCCCATTCACCGCAAGCAGAATGTCATATTTCTCGAAACCAGCATTTTTGAACAAACCCTTGTTTTCGTCAAGTTCGCCGACCAACTCCCTAATCAGCAGTCCTTCACCTTCCTTAATTTGAAGCTGAGCCCTTAAAACAGTCGAAACCACATCCAAAACCGCGTCCTCAACCCTACCAAGACCTTTCGGCTTTGTTTCGCTGGGTTCATAAGGCTTATATTCCTCGTCAATATGCGGGAAAAGTTCCGCAAATTCCTTCCAACCCTTCTTGAATTCCTCAACATTTTCATAATGTTTGGTAATTGTCTCGCCGCCCTTAGATTTATACTCCGCAGTTACTTTGCCGTTCTCGATAATCAGTTTATAAGTGTTACCTTCGGAATCTGTGCGGGATGAACGATAAAGCTGATATTGTCCTTCCTCGCCTCTTTTCGGATCGAATTCCTTGCTAGATTCTTTACCAAAGCGTTTTTCCATCTCCTTTTTCATGCGCTCCATCTCTTTTTCCTTGTCATTCAAACCTTCAGGAAAACCTTCAGGTCTTTCGGGCATTTCATCGTCATTATCGAATTCAGGTATTTCATTTGGCTGGCTGTCTTCCTCGTCATTTTTGTCATCATCGAATCCCTTTGGCGGTTGAGCAGGATGAACTTTCTTGGAATTGAATTTCTCATAAATTTCGGGCCATTCCTCCTCGAATTCTTTCATAGATTCGAACTCGCGCGTTTCTTTTTCACCACCTTTTGGTGTTGCTGTTACTTTGACTTTACCCCCTTCAAGCTTTTGCATACTATATGTTCCAGTGTCATCAAAGACAATATCGATCTTGTTGGTTATGTCGCCAAGTTTTAACTTCAACGTAAATCCAGGAGCTCTAAACGGTAGTTTAGATTTCTTTTCTTTTGCTTCTTTCTTCAGCTGTTCATATTTCTCAATAACAGAACTCAACTTTGATTTAATCTCTGGATCCGTTGCTTTCTCGATTGCTTCCTTAATAATCGGAATCACCTTCATGCCAAGCTTGAAAAGTTCTTCAGTTGCTGCTTCTCTTTCTTTGAAATCGTCGCTTTCAAGCTTCTTTACAAGCTCTGCAACCTTCGCTTTCAACTCCTCTTCCGACAATTCCTTTGTTTCTTCCTTCTCAGCTTTCTCATCTTTCTCAGCCTTCTCAGCTTCAGTATCTTTCTTATCAGAACCTTCTTTTTTCTCGGCATCCTGTGCTGAAACGTAAAAAACTCCAAGCGCAAAAACGATTATCAATATCGGTAATATTAACATGATAAAAAACTGGCTTTTCATTTCGACCTCCAAGTTTCTGACAATTATACACTAAAACTTAAACGAATTGAATTTATAACTGTTTGTGATATGTTTAAGATTTTACACCACTGATACGTTTGAATTGAAGGATTGTTAGCGATATATGAAATTACAACCCGGTACTATTATTATAATCTTCATGGTTTTCATGTTTTCGATGTTGGTTTACATGAATTCGAAGACTCGAAACATGATTCAGCGGGAAAGCAGCTTTGATTCTGTCCGCTGCGGTAAGATTTATGTAGCTCACAGCACATTGCAGAAGGATTTTGAATCGAAATACACAGTCTTGGAAAAAAATGATGATGAAATGCGCATTTTCGCAAGCTCTGATGGAACGCTAGTTTCAATCGACAGCAATGCAAAAAATCTTCTGGTTCATACAACATCGGCAATATATGTTTATGATAATGCTAAAGATGCAGCCAGTCCAAAGAGCAAACCACAGGAAATTCCGCTGACAAACCTGCAATCGATTCTCCCGTTCGAACTACGTTCGAAATTCACTTTGCCACAAGTTGAGCTTGTCCGATTCGACGAAGCAAATCCTGATGAATTATTGATAATCATATCACAGATTAATGTCAGCAACGCTACACTTTGTTTCATAAAGCGCAAAACCGATGGAACGTACACATTGTCAGGTTTGCCGACGCTCACACTTAACATAAAAATGGATAGAATACTGAAAACCGAAATAGTGAGTATCAAAACAGGCGAATACATGCTTTTTTCAACGTTTTCATCAACAAAAGGTGTCAATTTCATCACGAATTTCACTGATGGTAAAAGTTGGCAGAAGATTGATTCTGAAAACTTCAAAAACATAAGTTATTTTGACGTCGATAAATCTAACCGAAGCCGCATCGATGTTCTGCTGAAGTATCAGTCAAAATACGCTCTCTGCTCTTTCGCCCCAACAAAAGAAATATTGAAAAATGTTAAAAATCCTGATGACTTCGACGCAAAATACACAACAAAATACAGACAGGCTAACCTGCAATCCGAGTTGAAAGCTGCCTATTCCATCACCAGCGATGATAAGAACCAGTACATTTTTTCTTATGAAAAAGGCAGAATTCAGCAGGCAAGACTCATTAATTGGGAAACTGGCTCTTTTTCTCAGGCAAAAGCACTTTTTATTAAAAGCGACAAAAAAATACTGCCTGATCTAAATAAATTCTGGTTTTTAATTCTCGGAGTACTAGCAGGTGCTGTTTTCATCGTCATTTTCGCAATTCTTCGTAAAAAGCGCGGTTTCAAACGTGTATTTGATCCCGTCGGATTCCTCGAAGACACGAAAGTTCAAAAAGCCACGGCAAAGGAAGAAGTAAAACATAAATTAAATGGCAATGACAACCGATTGAAGTTACTCGGAAGAACTGACATTGAACGTCCGAAAAAGTCGGAAATCCCTGACCTTGGTGACCCGTTTTCAATTTATGAGCATTTTGGTTACTTGCCAGCGGGATTGCTGATTCGAACTCTCGCAGCGGGGATTGACCTTGTTCTTCTATCACCTTTGTTTTACTGGGTTGGCAGCATGCTTGATATCCGCATAGACGACTTGTACACAGGACCCGATTGGATTGTTGCACATTTGCTGATTTTATTCGTTCATTTTGTATATTTTACCGCGTTTGAGTATTATCTCGGCAAAACCCCGGGTAAAATGTTCGCGGGTGTCAGAACCGTTACAATTGATAATAAACCAATGCGGTTTTGGCAAGTGGCTGTGCGCAACCTGATTCGCATACCCGACTATTACCTTTTCATCGTGATGGTTTTCAACATGCGTGCACAACGACTTGGTGATTTAATCTGCAAAACGGTGGTTATTTTTGACACAAAAAACCAGCAATAACTACAATATATTGGTCTACATGTCATTCCTGCGAAAGCAGGAATCCAGTTAATCCCTCTGTCATTGCGAGCGAAGCGAAGCAATGACACTAACAAAATTAGTTTGACAGTGAACTGGGTCAGTTACTTCATGCGACTGAATCTTCGAGGAATTGTTGGAATTTTTGTGCGAGGAATGTTGTGATTTTGCCTGGCGTCGGTGTCGGAAGCATTGTGTTATCAATCTTGTACACTGGCATTATATCGCGCGTTGACGAACTGATGAAAACTTCGTCAGCACTTTTAATATCATCAGGTGTGATTTTACACTCATCGACCAGAACACTGTTCTCTCTGGCAAGACGCAGTATTACCATGCGCGTGATGCCCTCAAGTATGCCGGATGCAAGCTCAGGCGTAATCAGAACATTGTCTTTCACCATGAACACGTTGAAATTCGTACCTTCGGAGACAAATCCTTCCTTGTTGCACATCAAACCTTCATCCGCACCTTTATTTTTCGCTTCGATTATCGCAAGCACATTGTTCAGATAATTGCCAGATTTTATCTTCGGGTCAAGTGAATATGGGTCGTTGCGAAGAACGCTAACAATTGAAAGCGACATACCCTTGCTGTAAAGTTCTTCACCCCAGTTATCGATGGGTTTTGCCATAATAATGTAATTTTGAGTCTTACAACTTGCAGGATGCAGCTCGAGTGCACCAACACCTCGGGTTACAATCAATCGCATGTACGCTTCATCAACATTTAGTATTTTATGCGTCCGAATTAGCTCATCCTTGAATTGATCAAAAGTAAGCGGAAGTTCCATCATTAAACGATTGGCTGACCTCTGAAGTCTCTCAAGATGCTCTTTGGCAGTGAATAATTTACCTTTGTGCGTTCTCACAACCTCGTACACAGAGTCACCAAATAGGAACCCATGGTCAAGCACCGAAATTGCTGCATCATCCTCGCTGCATATCTTGCCGTTCACGTTGATTATCATAAATTTCTCCCTGTTTTATGCTATATTAGGATTATTTGAATTTAATGAGATGAAAAAAAACGTGCAAAACAAGAAAACCGAGATTTTACTTTCGGAAAAGCTGCTGCCGATGTTCTGGATGCAAAGTCTACGTTTCAGCGTATTTAGGGCGTTTGAGCCGCGAACGGACTTGAGAGATATGCGTTTTGCGGCTGCAGTATTTCTGAAGCTGCGGGATTTCGGGGTCAGCGGGATTTTGTATGTTTTTGTCTATGATTTTGTGCGGATTCTGAGAAATATTGACAGAATGCTTAATTATAGATTTGCTCAGGATTTCAAGCCGTTGAAATTTAGCGATGCTGTATTTTCCGAGAAATACGAACGCGATTGCATCAGTGTTTTCAGGAATTCGCGTGATTTCCAGAAAATTCGCATGCTTTTTACATATGAAAAAAATGATATTTGCAGGTTTGCGATTTTTTTTGAGCAGCTTTTTGCTGGTTTCAAGAATTTTGCAAGCTTTGAGTTTTTCGCGCCTGAGTACGAATTATCAAATCTTGAGTATGATTTTTCACAAATAATGCAAAAAGCTGAAACTTTCGATTTCAACATGATGAAAACGTCTGAAGACCTTGGATTCACAACAGATTTGAAAAAATACTATCTTGAAACGCTGGAATTTCTCCTGCTACGGTTCAAAAAAACACAGAATTTACTTCAAAATTCAGAATCGATGACGCCGGTAACGCAGTATTCTCCTAATTCCGAAATGCTTAACGAGCTGAAACACGCAGATTTATTCATCAAAAAGTCAGTTCGCACACAAAAACGTCTGATTCAGGACATCGCAATAAATTTAACTGCTGTAAACCTCGATGAAATCAAGCCCGACGAGCATACTCAAGATTTTGTTGAAGCGGACGATGCATTTTATTATCCTCAAGGTGGTGTCAGCGAACTCACGCGCAAGGGGAGTTTCGAGACTATACTGCCCTCAGAGCTTGCATTTATTGACGAGAAAGTGGACGATACACCGAAATCCCCCGATTTATTTACCCTGAGGTATGCTGAGAACGAGATTTTATACTTTCAGCGCGACAACGGATACATCAGGCGCAAACAATATGCTGTGAACTTTGTGCTATGGGATTTCGCTTCTTTCCGCTGTCGACTCGACGGATTCGACCACGGGCTTGACATCTACCTCGAATCAGCACTTTATCGCTTCGCAAATCTACTGATTCAATTTCTCGACAGCCAGGGATTAAACCTGCGTTTTCGCTGGCTTTTCAACAACCGCGAGCAGATTATTGAAACTCCTGAACTTTTCAGCATCATGTTTTATGAGGATGAAAAACTCGGGATATTTGAGTCAATCAAGCACGAAAAGCCTGATGAAATCGTCAATTGCATTAATGCTAGCACTCATTTTGACCGTTGGATTATCATTTTACCGCCCATTCATGTTGCTCCGCAATTCTCTGATTTTGCAAGCGTTTACGATGATTTTAACGATAAATCGCGCGTGCATATCGTAAAATTTCGAAAGAAAGTACCATTGTCAGAAATTTTACCGCAGAAGCAGTATCAAAACTATACTGAGCTTAGAATCCCAACAGAAATCGAAAAGGATAAGCAATTGCGAATTTTCGATGATTTTGTGAAATTGCTGTTTAGTATCGTGATTTGAGAGGTTTATGAAGCACGGAAAGTCAACAGGCTTGTTATTTGCTACGTTCAGCGGATTGCTGTTTGGCACTGCATCGATTCTAATACGTTTTGCAGGTTCGCTGGACTCTTTTCTCATCTCCGCCCTACGCCTGACAATCGGCGCATGCGTCGTACTATTATTTATTCTCGTCAAATCGTTGATTCAGGAAAAACGGCTGGGATTCCCGAAAATGCTCCACCTCAAAAGCGTGGTATTTCTCAGCATAATTAGCGGGGTGCATTTTCTCAGCTTTGTAATTGCGATGAAAACGGGTGTCATCTTGCGCGCGCTCATAATTGTCAACAGTGCACCGGTGCTTGTTCTTGTTATCAAAACATTTCTCATGCGAAAAATTCCCTCAAGGATTGAAATTGTTGCAATTATGCTTGCGTTTACAGGAATCGCAATACTTGTTACAAAGGGAAAATTCAACACAGTTTTTCTGGGTGAAAACCTTCTCATGACTGATTTCTGGGCGTTCATCTGCGCAATATCATATGCAGCATACATAATTTGGGCTTCAGAATCGCGTAAAACAAGGGCTTCCTCAGATATCATGTTCGTGTTTTTCCTAAGCGGTGCACTCCTTCTCTGGATTGTGTTTGCAGCCAAGCAGTCTTTTTTCGGATATGCAGAATCAAGCATAAATACGTGGTCGACACTTAATTTTAACGAAAACCTTATCTATGTTCTGCTTTTAGGCGTTATTCCAACAGGCATCGGGCATTTTATGTTCAATTTCAGCTTTCGATTTATGCCTGTCCTCACAACCGCGACAATTACTGTTCTTGAGCCTGTAACCGGCGGAATATATGCTGCCATCCTATTCCCTAACCAAACTCTCGAGCCGATTCAATACTGCGGAATCGCACTGAGTCTAGCAGGTCTGATAATAATTTCTCTCGTTCCAGCAAAAAAGCCCGATTAACTAAAGACTTTCAAGTGCAGGTGGAATTTGATTTAATATTCAGAAAATATTCGAGGAATTTTATGTCCAAGAAAAACCCGACAAAAGCTGATGGAAAGAAGAATAAACCTGAAAAACTTCTTATCTCCACGGATACAAAGATTGGAGACGTAACAACGTTTTATCAGGAGCTTTACTTCAAGGAACTTTCGCAGAACATTATTACATCGGAGAACAAGAAACAACGAAAAGTTGAACTTACCGAGAAGTTCAAGCAGATGGAGCAAGTGTTTGCTGAGCTTAATCTGAAATGCTTTAAATGCGACGCTGCAACCACTGAAACATTTGCTGAGGGTGCCGAATTACACCCGTTCGATGCCAATGAAGTCGTGAAAACACTGAACGAGAAGCTCATGCTGGATATGTCACTTCTAAAAGTTAAACAAATCGAAGATAAAAAATAGGAGAAAACTGTGCAAGATATACTGGAATTTGTGCCGCATTCCGCACTTTTAGTAATATTTTTCGTACTGGGTTCGTTTTTCGGCTCATTTCTTAACGTTGTGATCTACCGACTTCCCCGCAGATGTATGACTATCGCCAAGCCAAGCGGTTCATTCTGTCCGAAATGTAAACATAAAATCAGATGGTTCGATAATATTCCGATTCTTTCATACATCTTTCTGGGCGGGAAATGTAGAGACTGCAAGGCTAAGATTTCGTTCAGGTATCCGCTGGTTGAGTTCATCATGGGTATGTTTTTTATGATATTTCTATGGCAGGACATTCTGTTTTTCGAGCCAGCACTCGTTAATTACACGCATTTTCTACTTTTGTTGTCGCATCTCGTTGCAGCATTTATTCTCGTTGCAATTGCGTTTATCGATTTTGATTTAATGATAATTCCTGACTCGCTGTCAATTGGTGGAGCGATAATTTTGTTGGTTTTTGCGTTTTTGAATCCGTTGCACGGCGGATTCATGCCTAACGATTCAAAAATGATTATTCGCGAGAAAGGCAATCCAATTTTTGGACATATGAGGATTCGAGAGGCAAACCCACAACTTCGTGCGAAGCTAATAAATCAGGGTCCATTCAAACCCTCGCAACAGGCAGAAATAAATAAAACAACCAACTTGAAAACCAATAATAATAATGAAAATGCTTGTTTTGCAATCGATGAGCGCAACTGGGCTACTTTTTTCAACGCACTTTTCAGCGCGATTGTTGGAGCAACCGGGCTTTTTGTACTAAGCATATTAATGACGCTTGTTTTTTTGAAGAAAGCGAGGCAATACGGCGGTGGGATGGCACTTGGCATTGGTGATGTGAAACTTTATCTACTTTTCGGTGCGATGCTTGGCTGGCCTGCACTTCCGATGATTCTTATACTTGGGAGCTTTATCGGTGTACTTTTCGGCGTCCCGCTCATGCTTACAAAATCAAAGCATGTTATTCCGTTTGGACCGTCGCTTGTAACAGCAGCGATGATTATCCTCATATTTTACGGACCGATTTTGCGCTTTTTCGCAGATTATTTCACACCTTAACTGACTGTTGAAAAAGTCATTCAAGTTGAAATTGTTTCTTTTTCCGATTTTGCTGTGTCACTATAACCCGCTATATTGCTGAATATGGCTTTGCTTCTCGCTCCATGAAACTCGAAAAAATATTCCAATTTCATTCATAAAGCACTTTATCACCAGTCAGTAAAAAAATAATGCAATAAAATTGCATTTTGTCGTATCATGGACGTATATTTGGCGTTTCAGCGAGGGCTTTATGGCACAGAAGAAAAAAAAGAAAAAGAAGAAAATGCGTTTTGGGCTTGATCAATCAAAGTCTCAGCGCGAAAAAGAGAAAAAGGCAAAGAAGGATAAACGAGACAGTACATTTTTCTTCTTATTCATGATTGTTGCATTGGCGACCTTGCTAATTGTATTTGTTGTTATGCCGGCGGTCTTCGGTGATGATGACGAGGGCGAGGAAAAGAAGCAAGGAGTAGAAAAGACGGAACCAACCGATGAATCTGAGGCAAAGAAAAAATCGAAACCTGCTGAAAAAGATGATGCTAATGAGAAGAAAGGCACACAAACGCAGGAAGCAGCTGATGATTTTGATGCGAAGGACGGAACGAAAACCACCGAAAATGCTGATGATGCTGAAAAACCGGTTGAACGGTAGGACAGGCATCTTGCCTGTCATTGATGAAGATGTTCGTAGGGAGACAGGCAGGGATGCCTGTCCTACCAAGTATCTGAGATTATTCTTTGCTATGTTCAGAATTTTCGAAAATCTTCGAAAAATCGCGATTTAGAATAAGCTTTAGTGTTGATTTATCCTTGCTTTTAGATGATCGCACCAACTCGAAGTATGTAATTCCCTTATGTTCGCGCGAATATGTTATTTTACCGATGAATTCAAGTCTGACACCAATACCTTTTTTCCCCAGAATTATACCGCTCATGCTCCAGTTAAACAAAAGTTTCACGTTTTGCTCAGTGCTTTCCGTTATTTTTGTTGATATTACTGACTTATCAGGAACAATCCCAAGCTGAGTCAGGAAACTCCTCATAATCCGCTCTTTACGCTCAACTAACTCAACCCGTTGAAATCTCCCGTCAGAATTCACACTTTCAGGCATGAAAATATGCTCAAAACCCGTAAGACGCAACCCCACCGAGTATTTCTCATCAACGGGATTCCCATCAACAGTAGGAATGCTGTCAGGCATGAAAATTATCGTTTTTCCCTGAAATGTCCCCGAACCCTTCAAACTCCTCTGCCCGGAAACCTCGAAAAATGATTCTTCGTACTTACGCCTGCCTGCAACCGGTATGCCGTCAGAGTTCAGCGCATCAATCAGCGTGAAATATCGGTCATATTTGTAAATCTTGATTGCACCATCGGCAGTTTCTTCTTCCGTAAGCATGGCTCGAGTAGTTAGATATGATTGTCCCACAGAATAAGCAATTGCGAGGATTTCAACATTATCAGAAACAGCATCACCCAAATTATCAGCGGTGCTACATCCAAGAAATATGCAGAACCCAAATAACGCCAGAATCAGCTTATTTCTCATCAACATTAAATCCCTTCCGGTACGTTGTAAGCGAGTTAATGCCATGCGTTCGCGTTTTGTGTAACTCTAATCCGTGAAGTATTGGTGGTGCATACTTTTTATGATGATGCAAGAAGAACAATGCTTTTTCCGCTAGAAACCCTTCAATTGCCAGCAGTTCATTCGTTTTGTAGATAAAAGTCATTCTATCGGGGTCGTCAAAAACTTTCATCTGTGGCGGAACTTGCGGGTCGAGGAATTTAAACGGCGGATCATACAAAACAACGTCATAAGGCGAATCATGCATGATTTCAGGTTGTGCTGCGAACACCGGCGCAACGTGAACAACCGCACTCTCAGCAATTTCCAAAGATTCCACGTTCAGCTTCAAATACTTCGCGATAAACACATTCCGTTCCGTGAAAACAACGCGCTTTGCACCTCGCGAAATTGCTTCGATATCCAGAGAACCAGTTCCTACGAATGCATCCAACACGATCATGCCCTTAATAAATTTCTGCGACTCCAGTATGTTGTAGAGAGTTTCGCGCATTGAAAGCAGCATCGGTCGAACGTCCATCGTCGGCGGAGACTGAAGTTTCCGGCTGCGCAGAGTACCTGCAATAATTTTAATGTCGCTGTCCATGTTTTTACTCATAATCCCTCAGGTTCGATAATACCAAGCATCCCGAGTATCAAGACAAAGAAATAATATAAAACTATCAACAGCGGAATTCCGAGAAAAATCATCAATCCGATTTTTTTAACCACGGGATTTAAAACTGGTTTTTCGGCATTTGCACGACTTTTACCCATAACCTGTAAATCCTTAGTCAAACAATTTAGGAAGAAACAGTATCCTTCCGCAGGATGGGCAGGTAACAATCTCGTTGGTAGCTAGCAATTGATGGATAGTCGGAATATTCAGCTCGTTATGACAACCGATGCAACTGCGTTTTTCATCTACACCAACAACTGCCTGACCGTTTCGCTGCTCAATCAATTTATCGAAAATCTCGGTTGTATCCACAGCGATTTCCTTGAACAATTCCGCTTTTCTCTGCTTTAGAACATCAATCTGCTTTGATAGGTTGTCAAAATTATCATCAAGCTCCTTCTTCTTTTTTGCAAGCTGTTGCTCCTGAAATTCAATTCTCTCCTTAATCAGAGGCTTACTGCCGTTAAGTGTGTCAATTTTCTCCATATGCTCAAGTTGTTGTACCTCAAAATCATCAATATCCCTTCGGTGTTTTTCAATTGCATCCTGAAAACCCTTGTAATCCTTGTTCGATTTAGCTTCATTCTGCTTACTCTGCAATTCGCTGATTCTACGCTCGATTCCTGCAATCTCTTCTTCGCATTTCTTGATGCCGACCTGTTCAAGCTTAATTTTCGTTTCGATAGCATTCATTTCGTTGCTAACTTCGCCAAGTCTTCTTGTTGTGCTTGAAAGCTGCATCGGCAGACGGTCTTTATCCTCGCTGAGCGTCTGGATTTCGTTCTCAATCTTTTGCGCCTGAATGAGGATTTGAATTATTTCTTTGATAATCATTGCATTACATTCGTTATAGTTTGGATAAAATAGGATATCGTTGTTTATTATCACAAAATTTAATTGTCAATGTAAAAGTATGATAATGAACTGATTCTGGAAATTCTATTAACATTACCGAGAATTAATAGTAATTACTGATATTAAAATTATGTTTACAAGGAGTTATTATGGGTATTGAAATTGGTTCTCAATATTCTGGATTTGTTCTCAAGGAAGTTAATGAGATACCGGAGTTACAGTCGATTGGCAGACTCTTTTTGCACGAGAAATCAGGTGCAGAGCTGTTTTATCTTTCAAACGAAGACGACAACAAAACTTTCGCAATCACATTCCGCACACCACCCGAAGATGATAAAGGCATCCCGCATATCATGGAGCATTCGGTACTTTGCGGTTCGCGTAAATTCCCCACTAAAGAACCATTTACCGAGCTTCTCAAAGGTTCGTTGAATACGTTCCTCAACGCAATGACCTTCTCCGACAAAACTATGTATCCCGTAGCAAGCAAGAATGATAAGGATTTCCAGAACCTGATGGACGTTTACCTCGATGCTGTGCTTTATCCTCGCATTTACGACAAGCCTGAAATCCTCAAGCAGGAAGGCTGGCATTACGAGATTGACAAGGCTGACCAACCTATCACTTACAAGGGTGTAGTTTACAACGAGATGAAAGGGGCGTTCTCAAACCCGAAAAGCGTGCTTGGGAGTAAAATCGAGAAATATCTGTTCCCGGAAACCATTTATCACAACGAAAGCGGCGGCGAACCGGAAGTAATCCCGGAAATTTCATATGATGAGTTCATCGGGTTTCATCAGAAGCTGTATCATCCGTCAAACAGCAGGATTTTCCTTTATGGCAACGGAAATATCGAAGAACATTTGCGCTTTATTGACGAGAATTATCTGCATGATTTCGATAAAACGCTGGTGGATTCAGCAATTGCTGAACATGCACCGTTTGCTGAGTGCAGGGAAATGGTCGAGGAATACAGCATAAATCCCAATGAGGAAACCGGTGATAAAACTTATCACAGCATGAGTTTTGTAACCGGCAGCGCGAAAGACCCGGAATTTACACTTGCATTCAATATTTTAGAGCATATCCTGCTTGAAACACCCGCATCACCCTTGAAAAACGCGCTTCTGAAGGCGAATCTCGGGCAGGAGGTTTTCGGATTCTTTGACGATTCAATATTGCAGCCGGTTTTCGGTATTGTCGTCGGCAACTCAAACGAGGACAAGCTTGAAGATTTCAAGACCGTCGTGCTGAATGCATTGAAAAATCTTGTTGAAACAGGAATTGACCCGAAACTTATAGACGCTTCAATCAATGTACATGAATTTTCTCTGAGAGAAGCAGATTTTCACGGTTTCCCCAAAGGTTTGTTTTATGCATTTAAATCTCTTACAGGCTGGCTCTACGACGACAAACCCCATAAACATCTGGCATACGAGCAAGTCCTGCAAAAGATAAAAGGCAATGCGCATGCTGGTTATTTTGAGAATCTGATAAAGCATTATATTCTTGATAATCCGCACTCTCTGGTTCTGACTCTTAAGCCCAAACCCGGACTTTCCGAGATAAAAGACGTGGAAGTTGCGAAAAAACTCGAGGATTTCAAAGCTGGATTGTCCGCAGATGTTGTCAACACATATGTGAAGGAGACTGCGGAATTGAAAGAGATGCAGAACGCGCCTGATTCGCCCGAAAACCTCGAAAAACTTCCGACTCTTGAACTTTCGGACATCAACCGGGATGCGGAGAAGCTTGAGCTTGATGTGCGTAAGGAAAATGACATCCCCGTGCTATTTCATCCTGAGTTTTCCAACAAAATCGCGTACTTGAACCTGTATTTCGATGCTGATTCAGTGCCTGTGGACTTACTGCCGTATGTATCGCTGCTTGCATCTACACTCGGCAAGGTAAGCACCGAGAAATATCATTACACGGATTTATCTAATGAAATGAACATCAATACCGGCGGAATCGGCTTTTCCACAAAGATTTCGTCACACAAGGACGACGCAGAGCAGTATTATCCAAAGTTTGCTGTGTCAACAAAAGTGCTGTTCCCTAAAATGCAGTCTTCCGCTGAACTTATCAACGAAATCATCAATCACACCAGATTTGATGAGAAAAACCGGCTGAAGGAAATCATCGGCGAGTTAAAAGCTCGAATGAAATCGCGCATAATGAACGGTTTCTTCGCGGAATACACGCGCCTTGGTTCGTATTATTCGCAGGCGGGGAAACTCGGCGAAATCTGGGGTGGTATCACGTTTTATAATTTCCTCGACGACCTGCATAAGAATTTTGACGCAAAATTCGAGGATTTGACACAGAATCTCAGACGAACTGCACAATTGATTTTCAATCGGAATAAACTCACAATCGGATTCACCGCTGAGGAACAGGATTATCAGCACTTACAAAATATTATTGATTCTCTGACATCTGATTTAATTACAGAAAATATCAGCAAAACCGTGCTGAATCTGATGCCAGAAGCACTTAACGAAGGACTCATAATCCCATCTCAAGTGCAATACGTTATAAAAGGTTTCAACTTCCGCAAACTCGGACACGCTTATAACGGCAAGCTTCAGGTGTTGCGTTCCATCGTTTCACTCGACTATTTCTGGAATCAGGTGCGGGTGATGGGCGGTGCGTACGGCAGCAGATGCCTTATTGCGCGTAATGGCAGCGTTTTATTCGGTTCATATCGTGACCCGAATCTGCCTGAAACTTTCAGCATTTACGACAAAATTGCTGAATATCTCGAAACTTTCGATGCAAATTACAAAGAAATGAAAAAGTATATCATTGGCACAATCGGCAGGATAGACTTCCCAATGACGCCATCGATAAAAGGTGCTGCCTCTTTTGACGCATATTTCAGCCAACTTACACAGGAAGACCGCCAGCTTGAACGCGACGAGATTCTCGCCACCACACTCACGGATATCAAGGGTTTTGCGCAGATGATGCGAGATGTAACCGCGCAAAATGTGCTTTGTGTTCTTGGTTCCGAGAAAAAAATCAAAGACAACGAAAGTCTTTTCAAAAAAGTAATCAACATTTTTGAATAGTACACTGTTAATTAGTATCGCAATATTGTCAGTGGGTCAGGTATTTTGCCTGACTTTGTGAGCGTTGTGCTTGTCATTCTGAGACATCATTGATGCTTTTTCTTTGCGAAGAATCCTAGCGTTCGAACATCGGGATAATAAAAGGACTTCGTCTGCTTCAGTCGCTTTGCTCCATTAGAATGACATGCAATAATCGATAATTTTTGTCCCAAAGCACTAGTACACTGTCAAGCAAGTTTCGAAGGGTTGTCATTCCCGTGAAAACGGGAATCCAGACTGATACAATATTATATTCTAACTTACTCTGGATTCCCAATCAAGTTGGGAATGACAGTTTTTTGAATCCTTTACTACTTTCTTGACAAAGCACTAGGCAGAGTTGATAAAAATCAAGCAGCGTTGCGGTCTGATTTGCGCCTACTCGGATTATATTCCGCGCGTTGAATATTCGCACCGACCTTCTGAAGTTTTAGTTCCATCTGCTCATAACCTCTATCAAGATGATAAATCCGATGTACTTCCGTTGTCCCTTTTGCAGTCAATCCTGCAAGAACGAGTGCAGCAGTTGCACGCAAGTCAGCACCCATAACAGGCGCACCTGACAGTGACTTCGCACCATTGATAATCGCGGAATTATTCTGCTTGCGAATGTCAGCACCCATGCGGTTTAACTCAGCAATGTGCATGAAACGGTCGGGATAAATTGTGTCGGTTACGATTGAAATTCCGTTTGCCACTGATAAAAGTGCGACCATCGGCGCTTGTGCATCAGTCGGAAATCCTGGATACGAGAATGTTACTATGTCCGTAGGCTGAATCTCACCTCCTCGAATTCTCACGGCATCTTCAGCCACCTGTTCAACCTGCGTACCTGTTTCCTTCAGCTTTTCCCAGAACGCGATTAAATTTTCATACTTCGAGTTTAATAATGTCAGATCACCCTTTGTGATTGCAGCTGCGATTGCGTATGTTGCGGTTTCCATGCGGTCAGGCTGAATATTATAATCCGCACCGCGCAGTTTTTTTACACCCTGAATCTCGATTCTGTGTGAGCCTGCGCCTGAAATTTGGGCACCCATTGAATTCAGCATGTTTGCGAGTCCTTCGACTTCGGGTTCCGGTGCTGCCTGCTCAATGTACGTTGTACCCTCTGCCATCACCGCAGCCATCATGATATTTGCGGTTCCGGTTACAGTTGAGCCGGAATTTCCACCAAGAAAAATCCTTGTCCCGCGCATGTTTTTTCCGTCAGCCTTGACATAACCATGATCCAGCTCAAAATCAACACCCAACGCTTTAATACCACGCAAATGCAGGTCAACAGGTCGAACACCGATGACGCAACCACCGGGAAGTGAAACCTCCGCTTTCTTCCTGCTGCTCAGAAGCGGTCCGAGCACACAGAACGACGCTCGCATCTGCGAAACGAGATCATAAGGTGCAACAATTCTGTCCAGGTCAAAGGGTGTAACTGTTACGGTGTGATTCTCGAAAGTTGTCCGGCATCCGAGTTCTTCGATTATTTCGAGCATAAGTCTGACATCCGAGAGATTCGGCACATTCCTGATAACGGATTTTTCTTCACTCAACAGGGTTGCTGCAAGAATCGGCAGTACCTCGTTTTTCGAACCTGAAATTCTCACATCACCGACTAATTCCTTCCCACCCTCAATCACGAATTTATGCATGCTGAACCTCATTAAGTTTGCTACTTAACTCGGTTGATTCGCAAATTTCTTTAGAGGCTGTGAATAATATTTATTTGACAGGCTTTTTTAGGTTGAGCCAGTAAAACAAAACGCTCAGCACGATTAATGCTCCTGCAAATACAAACGCTGGAAGAGCATCCCAGATTGTCCATACGAATATCGTCAGTGTGCATGCTGCGAACCACACAGTAATCATGTATAAAAGAAATGTTTTCTCGTAAACCTTGAAGCGATATGCGTCGTCGGTTTCTCCATGAAGTTCAGCAATCTCCACCGAGAATTTCCCGATTGCGAGCCTGAGACGGACTATCATCAGCGATGAGAACATAATCAGGACGCAGATAAAGCCTGTCAGCCAGGAAATTCCGGGGTTTTTTATCACGTCAACAGGTAAATCCAGCGAAAGAGTTGGGTTAATACCTGAAATATTGCTCAGTGCCGAGTAAAATCCGATAAAAAGAGCGGCAGACATCGCTGAAATGATTGAAATATCATCGTTTGTCGCCTCAAGCGAAACGAGTTTATGTTTTTCGCGCATTTTGAGTGAAATCTCGCCTGGCTCCCAAAACTTGTCAAGTTTCCGACATTTCATCGAAGCCTTCTTGTGATTGATGTAAAACAAAAGCATAAGGACGAAAATTGTTCCGCCTGCAAAAGCAAAACCAACCCAGCCCAGACCAACGATTCTGCAGACGAGTAACGCACATGCACCGGCAATCAGACTGTTCACGAAAACGAAATTAAGCGCAAGGCTTCTGAAGTTTAGACGGCTGATGTTCAACGTTCCAGAATGAATTTTACCGAGTTTTGTACCGTTTATCACAAGCCCGAAATGACAGCGCATAATTATGAACGAAATTATCATTGAAACCGTGAAAAGGAATCCGGCAGCAAGAATGATTGAATGCCTGAGAATCCAACTCAAATGTGCAGGATAATCCGCGCCGGAAAGCATATCACCGAGACCGAGAAGCGTTCCCGGAAGAATGATATTGAGTATTGTAAACATTAGTCGACGTTCTTTTAAATTGCGCTGAATTTCAGTTATCGCGCCGAAATATTCGTCATCTGCGGAAAAAAGCCGACCTTCCGCCTGGTTTGTAACATCATTATCTGCCATGATAAACTCCATCTAAATTATGTGATACAACTTATCGTATGTTTGAAAATTTTTTAAATTTGTCATTCCTGTGAAAGCAGGAATCCAGTTAATTTGCTGAATATCGAAGATTCTGGAATCCCAATCAAATTGGGAATGACAATAAAGGTTATTTTTCAAAAACAACCTATTAATATTAAAGCTGTGTTGCCGAGAGAATGCAATATTATTGCTGCGAAAATCGAGCGAGTTTTTGCGTAAATCAGCGCAAATACAATACCTCCGAAAAAATGATTCAGGTTCTGCAAGCCGATGTTACCCCAAACCTGATGCATGACCATAAACAGAATTGCAGAAACGATAAGGGCGAGTAGAAACGGAAAATGCTTGCGCAATGCACGGAATAGGAATCCGCGGAATAGGATTTCCTCGGCAATGGGTGAAAAAAGTACCATGCTGAGTACATAATTCGTGCTGAGATAACCATTCGCGATAACCTCACTGCCAACTGTCAGAAACGCGACAAGAAGCAGAATGCCATAAAAAGTACCAATTGTAAGGACGAAAATCCCAAGCCATTTCAGGCTGTGAAGTGAAAAGAAAAATCCAAATTTCCGTGCACTTCCTCTTGTTGCAAGGAAAATACTGACAGCAATTACAGAAAGTATAAGCTGAGCAAATCCTGCGTAAACAAATTTATCGATTTCTGTTGCAAACAATGCGATTAACGTTAAAAGTGCAATCCAAATTAACGCCTCGTCAAAGGTTACATCACGCCGTTCCGAATTTTTAATCTCTACGTTAACCACCGAAAACTCCGTAAAAACTTGTTCAAGGCATGTAAACACGCTTTGATGCTCGCTCAAGTCGAAAAACTTCGTTTAACAAGCTATTTCATAGCATCTCTCGGCTTGAGCTGCGCAAAGAACTCGCTTAAACACAATTTAAACTCGTTCGCTTTTTTAACACTCTCTACTTGCAAGAAAATTGGACGTAGCAGTAAAGCTGGTCGAAATTTTATGAGTACTATTCGTACTTCGAGAATTCAAAGAACGCAAACAACATATGCACAATAAGTACCAGAATTGTTGACCACCAGATTGTCTGAGTTATTCCACCTGAAACCGAAATCGACGATTCCTTTTTGCGCATGCCGAATATGTTTGAAACCAGCGCTATGACCATAAAACATACGAGGGATTTGCTGAACATCCACCAAAATCCTATGGGCAGAAGTTTTCCGGTTTCAAAAATATCGTACTTGTACATTTCCCACCAATACCCCAGAGTATCTTCGGGGTGCGTAACGAGAAAAGCGAATCCGCTTGAAACCGCTGATGTTGCATACGCGACAAAAAGCAGAATTGGGCATCCGATGATAAATGCGCCGAAAATGTTCGATGACCAGTAGGCTTTCGGTGAAATATTGAAGGTTTTCAACGCTTCGTCTTGATGCGAATAAACTCTGTTGCCAACGTCAGCGGCAATGGCGGCACCACTTCTGGCGGCGATAAGCAAAGTTACCAAAATCGGAATCAGAACTCGAAAGCTCAAAAAACCGAGTGCACGCAGCACATCATCGCGCAACAAGGGTTCTGTGTATGAGCGGTACGGGAAATACTCGTAGAGGAAGAAAGTGGCGACGAATCCGCCGATAAACCCCGCCAAACCTATGTAAACCACCGAAGATGACAGAGTTGAGATTTTCAGATAATGCCAGAAAAACCGGATTCCCCAGCTGAAACGTTTCCATTTCGGCGCAATTCCGCTTGACAGCAGGGTCATAAGGATTAACAAGCTTGAGATAATGTAAATGTAAAAATGCTTTGTAACGAGGAAATCATTAAAATATTCTGGGCTGTACTTCCCGCCGAATAAGAAGTGTTGAAGGTTCGCAAGCCAAAAAACCGCAACACCAACAGTAAGGATTTTGGCGATAATTCTGAATTTTGAGCCTGCAAAACGTCGGATAGGCTTGAAAAACAAGGATTCCGTAAGCGATAAAATCCACCAGAACGGATAAATAAATAGCATGAGCAGCTCTTCGAAGACTTTCGATGTTGAGATGAAAATGCCCAAAAATCCCCTGAATATGCGCGTCAGGATGCTATCTCTTTTGATTTTGGCTTTGGGCTGAGTTTTTAAAAGCTCCTTGACGTAGTTGACATCTGCTTCAGCGGGGACAAGGTTGCGCAATTGCATGTTTGCCGGGTCAATGAGGATGATTTTGTCTGCAACCTCGCGCAGATGCTCGTAATCATGCGTTACGACAACAGAGGTTTTCTGGTAATTCGTGCTGAGCTTGCTAATGTGCTGGGCAACACGCTCGGCATTTAGCGGGTCAAGCCCTGTTGTCGGCTCGTCGTAGAGAATAATTTTCGGGTCAAACGCCAGAGTACGTGCAATCGCAAGTCTGCGCCGCTCACCCCCGGACATCTTAGAAATCGGTGTTTTCAGGTTCATCGAAAGCGTAGAAATAAGAGAATTCATGTGATTTTTACGCTCCGCTGAATTTCTTTCAATATTTGAATGGTCGTAAGCGAATTTCAGGTTTTGTTTCGCGCTGAACTCATCAAAAAGCGCATAATCTTGAAACACGATTCCAATATGATTGCGGATGTCAGACGGGTACGATTTCAGGATGTCATGATTGTTGATAATTATTTCACCCGTGATTTCAAATCCTGGTGTTGAAGGCGTTATCAAACCGAGTAGAGTTTTCATCACCACCGACTTGCCTGTCCCTGAACCGCCAACAAGCAAGGTCGTTTCACCCTGAAAAAAGCTCTGATTGCTGTTATCGATGAGTGTGCGACCGAAAACAATTATCGACAGATTCTTGAGCTGAATTATCGGCACCCGTTCATCTTCATCCGGCATTGGCGCGCGAAGTGCCGGTATCTCCGTGCTGAAATACTTTACATCACGCTGTTTCTCAGCAAGCGTTTCTGCAAGCGAATCCTGTTTCTGCTCATTTGAATTGGATGTATCTTTTTTATCTTCTTCAGTCATTTCCGATATAATTCCTGTTCAAAATATTGAGTATTTACTAAGTTTTGTTTGAAAACTATGTTTCATTTGAAAACTATTGTATTGTCATTCCTGCGAAGGCAGGAATCCAGCAAATTCTTGAATTTAGACAGTTCTGGATTCCCGTTTTCACGAGAATGACAGAAAAGAACATTTTTTAAACATAGTTTAATGAATATGTCTATTTTGCCTGTATCATCTATCATGGTCAAGCAAATGAATTATTACGCTGATGTTTTATTCATTTATCGATAACTTATACTCAAAGTTTATTCGTTCTCAAATTGTGGAATTTGTTGTAAAATTTGCTCATATTTAATAACCTATATAAATCTTATATTTGGGGGAAGTATGTCGCAGGTCATGAATTTCTTTTATATAGCACAGGATGGCATTGACGGTTCTCTGGGATTATGGGACCATCTGACCTTTGCGTTTATAATGCTCGGTTGGATTATGCTTCTATTGTTTGCCTCGAAACTCGTCGAAAATTTATGGGTTCGGGCGATAGGATTCCGCGCATTTAGAATTTTCGTCGCTCCCGGAATTATTATTCACGAATATTCTCATGCAATCGCATGTATTTTAACACGCGCGAAAATCAGGGAAATCAAGCTTTTCAAGAGGGACGGAGGTCATGTTGCTCATGAAGCACCGAAATGGCCCCCAAAGTTTAAGTTCTTAAGCAATGTTTTTATATCGTTCGCACCGGTTATTGGCTGCATCCTCGTTATGTGGTTCATGATTTTCGCCTTCGACAAGATTTTTCCTACTGAACAGAATTCTCTAGAAGATACTAGTGAAGTTTCAAAGGATGATGCTGACAAAGAAGTTGTTGAAAGCGAAGAAGATGGGATTGACTACGAACATCCTATACTCGATTTCGGAATGAGTCTGTTTAGCAGTACCTGGAAGCAGATTATTAACATCGCTTCACCGATAGTTAAGGGTAGCTTTTGGTTAGGTGTGATTTTCCTCTGGCTGATGCTGTCGCTTTCTGTTGGGATGGCACCTTCGGCACAGGATTTTAAGAACAGCTTTATCGGGATAATTCTGATTGTTATCCTGCTTTTGGTGGTTTCCTGGGGTATTACCGCTTTCAGTGCTGATAAAGGTGCACTTATCAACTTACTTTATGGAATGCAGAGGGTCATTTCGTTTACAATAGCGATTATGGCGTTTGCAATGGGTGTCTCGGTTGTTATTGCTGCCCCAATCGGCGGATTGCTGCGGTCATCAAATTAGAAATAGTTATTTGTATAATTTTTGAATCGGGTGAAGATGAGACCAGCATTAATATTGTTTATGTTGAGTTTGCTGTTGTTTTTTATCAGTTGCGAACGAGATGCGGATGTACCGATTGTTGAAGAAACTCCGCACGAAATGAAGGTTGAGAATATTGACAGTAAAATTAACCTGATAATCGAGAGCTATCTATCCGCGGGTAAGAAGCAGAATTACGATGATTTGCTGATTGAGAAAGCGTCTGAAATCGAGCAGCACGGCAATATCGCAAAAAACATACTTCTCAAGCGAATCGGCACCGAGCCAAAAAAAGACTTGCTTCTCGTAGAGGCATATTTTCAGATTGTTGGTGTCAGCAAAGATTCTTTGCTTCATGCCACAGCCTTGCGAAATAACGTGCTGACTCATCATGCAGCATTAAGATATCGATGCGAATTTGAAAATGAATACGTTTACGGCGAAAAATACCTTGAGATTCTTTCCGATTCACTTGACGATGAATCTATCTTCTGCAGTAAAAGTAAACCCATGGGAACTCCTGTTTGGCTCTTTGCTGCCAACGAAATAAAAAAGCTTGTGAATATTGATTTCGGGTTAGATATCTCCTCTGAGCTATCTGCGACAATGCAAGAACGTGTTAAAATCCTTCGAAACTGGATGAAAATTTCGATTCCATACTATTATTCGAAGGAATACGAACAGCCGACAACTTTGAAGGAATACCGAACTTATCATCTTGATATCGAAGCGATGAATGCCAATATTCCGACGCGGGAATTCAGACGCATGGAAGAACACAAATGGTTGTCGCCGAATAATCACGACGGATACGGTTCACCTTTTTACGCACCGAGTTGCTTCGAGAATTGGGCACTTTTCAAGAATCAGTTCTCGACATACTCGATAGATTCTTTTCAATTACGCGAATTTGAACAGCATCGGAAAAAATGAAATTTTCAGCACTAACCACTGCCGGCATTGCACTTGTTTTAACTCTTGCTGTTTTATTCATTGTGATAATCAATTATCAAGAACCGGTTGATTTCAAGATTGACAACACTCGGGATGAACGTGGTGAATCAACGAAGATTCCTGAAATCAATGGAACTCGAAACATAACCCGTGACCCAGATATTGACATAAACAATCCTGAATCGTGCAAAACCTGCCATCTAAGCATTTACAACGAGTGGTACGAGTCAAATCATCGAAATGCGCATATAAAGCCGTTGTATCGGACGTTTGCCTTCTTCAAGCCTGATGGAACTCCCGGAACTCCAATGTGCGAGAACTGTCATATCTCGGAAGCCACTCTTGAAGTTGCTCCCTTGGCTCAGCCTGTCTCTCGTCGCGATGCTGGCAGCAAAATCCGCAGCAAAGACGGCATCGATTGCGCTTCCTGTCATCGACGACATGGGCAGATTGTCGGCACCAAAGGCTCGTTGAAAGGCTGTTTCGCCGTTGGTGATAAGTTTCTCAGCACTTCAAAATATTGCGGTGGTTGCCATAAATCCTTTTTACCCAACACATTGCACGAATATGAAGAATGGGCTGCAAATCCTGCGAAAATTTCCGTAAAAAAACACTGTAACCATTGCCACATGCCTGATGTTTCCGGTAGTTCAACAGATGGCGTTGGTACACATAAATCTCATCGTTTTTTCGGTGCATATGATGCGAAAATGCTGAAAAAAGCATTCGATTTTAAGGTTAAATTCCGCATTATCGATGGTGATGCATATTTTATATTAACTATCATCAACAAAGGAACCGGTCATCATTTCCCAACTGGAACCGCCAAAAGAAGGGTTAAACTTGAGGTTTTAGTAACTGATTCAGCAGAAATGGTTTTAGGTGACAGAATTGTTTACCTGCAGAAACCACCGAGATATTCTGATTCTCCCGGAACACAAGTGCCTGACAGAGAATCTCGAGATTTCCATTTCCAGTTTGATATGTCAGAAAATGATGCTATGGCAAGTTTGAAGATTACATATTTGCACTTTCCAGATGAAATCGATGACGAAAACATTTTGCTTGTCAACAAAACCTTTGCCGTCCCCAATGAAATTGCCCTCGAAAACCGTTAATCCTTTTTCTTTTTATTGTCATCCAAATTTGCTTCCACATCGTCAGCAGCTTTCTTGATGATTTTCAGCACTTCATCTCGAGAAACATCAAACTTACCCTGTGAAATATTTCTTTTCAAATGCTCAATAAGAAGCGGTCGGAAGCGGTCATCATCTTCCCTGCTTACGAATGAATCGGTATCACGAACTTCTTCATTGCCAGAGTGATAAAACTGGTTTGTCGATGAACCGCTTGCACAATTCTCTTTTTTTTCTTTTTTCTGCGTCATTTGATTATTACATAATTAACAATTTATAATTAATAACATTGATTTATATTCATAGTATCGAATCCGGTTACTACAAAGTTGATTAATTTTCCCTTAAATTGTCACATCAGAGATATTTGGTTTCTTTTTTTAATTTAAACCAAGATTAAGTGCATTAATTTTATCCATAATATCAAAAATTGACAAACTTGTATGCAATATTGTTGTTTTTGTTAATTTTTGATTTTAAAATTTTAAATGAATGACGAAGTATTTAATGATAAAATACAGTTCGTGCTGTATTTTGATTTTAATTAAAACAAACATAGTTAATTGTATGACTTCCAATTCAAATGAGCTTGAAAACTTCAAAGAAGAAAAGGAATACGACGGTTTCCGTAATAACAAAAAAGACAGTGATTTAGAACTTAATAATAACAGTAACAACAATCCGACAAATGATAATAACATAGATAAGACAGAAGTTGATAACAATAACTTTCAATTCAACACAAATGAATCTGAGCATGACTTGCGTGAAATGATTGTAAATGAAATCCCAGAATTCCTGATGTTTAAAAACAAAAACAATGCTAACCAGCTTGATTTCGAGGAAATTGTCAAAAAAACCGCAGATGCTTCACAAAGCAAAGTTGTTTTCCCAGACCCAACTAAGGAATTACTCAATCCTGATGTTGATGAAATCAAGTTTGCAGGATATAACACAGTGGAAATTGCGCTGCCTTCGGTTGAAGAGAAACAGGACATTGAACAAGAATCTTATGAACAGTGGATACTTCAGCATAAAGCGATTGTAAAATCGTCTCTAAAGAAAAATATGACAAGCAAAGCACCATCTCTTAAAGATTTGAAGGAGAATCCCGAAAAAACAAAGTTTATCAAGCTTGATGTCAACAAGCCGATTGAAAAACCGATGCCAAATCAGTTTTATTCGAACCAATCTCACGAAGATGAAACCATTGCAATGAAGACCACCAAACGAAAACCTAAAACACAATTAATCCCGAATTCTCCAGCACCAATGCCAGAATTTAATTTACAAAAGAAAAAGACGTTCGACGAAAAGCTCAAAGATACTAAGAAGGTTACAGACAAAAAGAAAAAGGAAGAAACCGATGATTTCTTCGGGATTCCACCAGAACCAGAGTAGATTAGGTGTCCCACAACTTTTGCACTGGGAAAGAACCTATTACACTGTTATATTGATTTTGCGACATTGTCGCTAGGTCAGGCATCTTGCCTGACAATCAGCATCAAATAAACAGGCAGGGATGCTTGCTCCACCATTCACTGAAGCTTTTGTAACAGCATTCTTCCTGCGAATTCGTTATCCATCCTTCGTTTTCGATGAATGCTGCACATTCAATGTCGCAGTCTGCACTCGAATTGATGCCTTTTTCTGCCTTTCCCGTTCTATAAGGAATTGCATCGGATTAAGCTTGCTGTGCGGTTTGAAAAGAATCGCAATAATGCTAATCGTCAACAAAGCAATTATTAACAGATAAGTCATGAAAAGTATGTTGATAATGATTTTGCTGTAAGCTGAAACCGGCATGTATTTATTGTCGAAACTGAATATAACTGAATAAAGCATGTTTTTCAGCGAATTGGAATAATCTGAATATGGTGTTTCAGGGCTGTGACTTTCGGATTGATAGATAATTAGTGCACCCAAAAATACTGTTAGCACAAGAAAAAAAAGCATAATAATGATAATCGAAATATAGCTTTTGTTGAAATTGAGAATAGCATGTCGGAATCGTTGAAAACTCTGGGGCAAAACAACATTCATCGTTATTGCAAATGCCATGAGCAAAACTGCAACTGCAAGGATTATCGCAATGCTGAAATACTCCAAACGCTCATCTGACACATCCTTGACACTGTTATGAAGCGGAATCGGCATGTGCGATTGATTAATTGTTTTAATTTCCGAAGCGATTGGGTGGGCAAATAGAAGCGCATCAGTACTTGAGATTATAGTTTGTCGAATTCTGCTTACTATCCAGTCCGGCACATCTTCTCTACAAGCGAGTATCGCTACCTGTCCTAGCGTTGTTACTGGTGTTTCAATGAAACTGTAGTCAGCACTTGATATCTGGAACTTGAGAAAAGGATAATTCGAATCGATAATCCTGTTAACCGCTGCTTTCGGAATGGATAGCATGCGGATTTTCTCGCGTTTTCCAGCTTTTTCAACCTCGTAAATCGATCGTCCTCCAAAGAAGAAGGCAGCATCGATTGTACCTTTGTCCAGTTCCTCAAGTGAGTAAACAAGCGGAAAATACCTTTTGCTGATGTTGAATTCAAAATCGATACCAATTGTCTCGCATACCGTACGCGCATTGTGAACTGTTGCAGAACCTCGTGAACCAACAGATACGGTTTTTCCTCGCAGATCAGACATTTTCTCAATTTTTGAATCTTTTCTGACAAAGATTTGGAGAAATTCCTTGTAAAGCACGAGAATACCGCGAATGTCGGATGCATCAGGCAGACCAACCGAGTTATCACATGCAAGCTTGACAATATCACCCTGGAGAAAGGCAAAATCGACACCTGCATTCATCTTTCTGATATTATCAACTGTACCTTCAGATGAGACTGAGGAGATATGGTGCCTCTCTAAATCCCGATTCATAAGAGTTGTGATTGCTTTTCCAAGTGGATTGTAAATACCGCCTTCTTCGCCGGTTGTAAGGACGAAATCCTCTTTACCTAAAGCTTCATCAGCAAAATACTTCTGTCGAATAAAAACCGGCAGCAGAACCAATATAACAATAAACACAAAAGGAATCAGCTTTATCAGTGTCCGCATAATTCTCCACAACATTATCAGCAATTATTTAGCACTTATTATAATTATATCATCTCGATTTTTTATTCGATGCCATTAAATGCAAATATTTTCAAGAATATGATTTGTGAATTATTTCTTTTTCCCTGGTTTTGAACTTTTTGTTGGTGCAGATTTTTTGGTTTTTGGGGAAGATGTTTTTTTCGCAGAAGCTTTTTTTGCTGCTGTTTTTTTCGCTGGTTTCGCACTTGTTGAAGCTTTCTTGACAGGTGTTTTCTTGGTTGCTTTTTTAACTGTTGCCTTTTTTGCAGATGAAGCTCTTGGTTTTGCCTTAGTTTTTTTCACTTTTTTGATTCTCTCAGGTTTCTCTATGCCTTCAATTGCATCATCCAAAGCTTTCAAAGGAGTTGATGCCATAAGCAGACTGTCGATTTTCTTCTTGCTCTTTGATTTCTTCTTAAAAGTTTTTGCAGTTTCAGGGTCAAACTTATCTGCACAAATCCTAGAACAGAACGCAATGTTACCATCAGTATTTTTGAGAATCAGAGTACTTTCACCCATCTTCTGAATCGGTTTTCCGCAAACGTAACAACCTTTTTGATTGGTTTTTCCTCGAATAATATCAGACATAATGCTCTCCCTCATATGTTACACAATGTTATTTTCGGATAATTTGCAGATAAAACAAGTGAAATAACCGATTGCGTAGTGTTTTGCTCGAATTTATTAATAATCGGACACTCGCAAAATTCAAAAAAATACCGGATATTCCACAACTCTTTTGGTGAATTGCTCTATAAAAAAGGGTGGAAAAATCCACCCCTTAGTATCTGTATATCAGTTTTATTCGTTATTATTGTCCGTCGTTGTGTACGCCCATCGAATGTATGTCGCTTGATGTAAAATCAATGTTCTCATTAGTATCAGTCTTGGTGTTGCGATAGAAGGAAAACTCGGTATTTGTGCCTGTAAGATCGCCGACCCAGTTTGCGAATGGATCGTTCGCTCCTGGACCACCCTGGTTTGCACAAATATAGTCAACAGCAGCAGTATCATCGTATCTCAAAACTACTTCGAGTTGATTTGTATTGTCATTCCAGCCGAAGTCGAAGTCTGCACGATTGTCAATCGAGAACGAGCTGCTGCTGTCATCCGCGACAACGAAAACACCCGAATCGACAAACGCTGTTCCTCCGACAACCCATTCATCAACATATAATCCAGAATCATCATCCGGAATTACCCAGAAACCAGCCGAAACACCCGGTGAACCGCTGAAAATTTCTATCTCCCAACCGCCAAGGAAAACCGGGAAGTCGTTGAAGTTCGCAATTTCAATGCCGTTCATACCGGCACCAGTTGTAATTTCATTGATAGCCACGTTCTGAGGTGCAATATTGTCAAAAACATATTTTACAGTACAACTTCTCGTCTTACCGAACTCGTTAACCGCTTCGACCTGAACATACCAGGTTTTATGCAATGTTGTGTCAAATGTTACCGTATAATTAACATCTCCACCCGATGCATTAATAGGCAGAACATTGTCAGATGGTGTTGTCATCGGCAACTGAGGACTGACATAAACATTATAATAATCCGCACCATCATTCACCATCCATGTAAGAGGAACAGCAAATGTGGTTTCAGCACTGTAAAAATGGGTGTTGTTCGGTGGTTGGATAGTGCCAGCATGCGCTGGTTTATCGCCAAGCGTAAATTTCGTAATCTTACCTTTGCATGTTTCAACGCCATCATCAATGTCAACTCGCCAGTAATAACCACTGTTGTTAGCAAGGCAAACACTTACATCAAGAGTTGTATTGGCAAGCGTAGTACCTGCTCGAACAGGAGTCATAGCATCTGACATATCAGGTTCCTGACCGACATAAAGACTATACGTATATCCTGCAAAGGTGTTTCTAAAGTTGAATTCCACGTCAACATCTCTATCCGGCGAGTAAATATATTCGCAGAATGATGGGCTGGTGTATTTCGGTTGCTGCAATCTGTTCACATTAGCATCGAACACATAAACATCGTCTATGTACCAGCCTGCAAACTGACCGCCGTTTGTACCGTCATTGGCAATCTGCCAGAAAAACTTTATTTCGTCATCCGCAGTAAAGAACGGTACACTAACAAGCTGCCAATATCCGCCGACATCCGCTCCATCACCCGTAAAACATGACATTGGAGCTGGGGTATCGCTTTGTTTGAATCTTGGATTGATATTATACATCGGCATAATGTATTCTTGCATCGAATATCCAGGTGTAACTGAACCTGCGAACCAAACATTTCCGCCTTCGTTCCAGATACCAGGTGAGTTTTGATATGCATTATCTGCTGTACCAGCAAATCCGAACCATTGATAATAGCACAGAACTCCCGAGCTTACGTTTGTAACATCGATTTCAGGAGATTCGATATAATAATCGCCAAGTGCTGTATCAGTTCCGAAACCATGCGCACCTGTATCGTTTGTGCCAGCAAGGTTTGTACCCCAGCAGCTTATGCTTGAGTTCGCACCTGCAGTTGGACCAAATGTCGGAGCTCCGTAAGCCCAATCAACATTCCCGCTGAAAGTTCCATCCGAAGCTTCAAAATCTTCGTGGTAAGATGCAGTAAGAGTCTTACGAACACCACCGTTCAAAGGAACTTCAACTTGATGGGCACCGTTGGAATCAGTATATGTGATAGTCACAATTGCGTTTCTGTCGGTGGGGTCAATTGACTGAGGATAGAAATAAATCTGAAGCATCTTTGTGCATTCAGGATTTATCTCAAGCGGTAAAGCTTTTTCATCGGCAGCCCAGTAAACCTTAAAATCAGTTGCCTGATCGCCTGCAACGGACAAATCATCAATTGTAATTAAACCAACAAGACCTGTGTTGCTAATCGTTAAAACTTGGTCGATAGATTCTACACCAAATTCGCAATCACCGAAATATCCAGAAGGTGGACAAATGCTAATCTGACTCTCTGGTGCAGAAATAACAAATATTGTCATTTCAACTTCATCCCAAAGCTTCATTGTATCAGTGCATCTGACGCTAAAGACGTATCTACCTGCACTATCCAAAGGTGGTGTACCGGAAAGTAAACCAGTGCTTTTGTTAATGCTCAGCCATTTCGGTTTTTTACCTTCAAACGACCAAGAATAAGGTTCAGTACCATCTTCTGCTATCAGATTGTGCAAGCCTGCAAAACTTTCTATCCATGAAGATGTTTCGGTGTGATAAATCTTGGGTCCTCCGATAATGCTCAAAGATGTCGAGCCAAAACCCTGAACATGATAGGTATCTTCAACATAAGCGGTAATAACGTATTCGAAAGTCGGGACATTTTCGCCTATCATATAGTTGAGTGAGTAGATTCCGTCATCAGCATCGACATCGCCGTTTGTTCCGTCATCGTACATTTCAACACGTTTTTCGCCTTTAATTGGTGAAAGATCAACGAAGACACCGAAAATATCAGCACCAGGCAAACCTGAAGGACTGATATTGTCTGCAGTGAACAGCACTTCATAGTTCAAGTCTTGAACTTCAGGCGTAACTTGCAGATCGATTGTCGGGGCATCGGAATCGTTAACTGCATAAAGAATATAATCCCTGAAATCCCATCTTTCGAACTGTCCTTCTACAAGCACTCTAATATAAAAAGGTGATTGTACCGACATACCGACATAAGCATGACCGCATATCTTTATCAGCCGACCTTCCATTGTGAAATAGAAACCCTCAGGAAGACCGGTAACTGTGATTATATACGGCTCTATTCCCCAGTCTTGATCGAGCTCGATTGCTGACTCATAGTCACTTCCTTCAACGACTCCGTATAGGAAATTAGTAAGTATAATCGGTGATGAATTAACCACACTGCTACATGAAAAACTAATCAGAACAGCAGCACTTATAAACATCAGTGCAAAAATCGATCTAGTTTTCATTAACCCCTCCGTATTAAATTATTTATATATATTTCATGTTTTTTAATTTGCTGTTCCTGTAACATCAAGCTCTGTAACGGTATTTGGTGTACCTGTAGTATTGCTGGAGAATTCAATCTTACCGTTCATGTTACCAGCGGTTGTGGGTCTATATCTGAGTCTAATCCGAACGTAATCACCGGGAAAAACAACCACAGGAGCATACGCAGTTCCACCGCTTTGTGGGTAATAATAATCATAAACGAACAATTCACCCAATGGTGTAGATTGTGATACAACAGGGTTTTCGTCGAAAATCAGAAGACCTGAACCATGATTGTAAATATTGACATACTTGTAGTAATACTGGGTAAGTACAAGATCGTTTCCGAAATCAACTGGATTTTCCGAAGCATACGCTATGGGATTCTGCCCGTCTGAACCTAAACCGCTAAGTTCAATTGTATCTATCGTGCCAGGAGTTCCGCCGTTATCGCTTTCGATTTCAATGTCATATAATACTGGTCCCACTGTTGTCGGCTCGAATTCCACAATAATTAACAGATAATCTTTACTTGGGATATTATATCCGTCAACATCGTAAGGAGGAGTGCTGAAATCGATAACGTTTTCGTATTTATCCTCAATACCGACGATTTCAAAAGGTGACTCAACTTCAATGTTAGTAACGTTCAGCGCAAGGGTACTCCAGTTATAAACGTAGAATTCAGCAGTTTTCGAATTACCAATTCGCAGCTGTCCGAAGTCGTGTTCTGTAACTTCAAGGTACATCAGAGGTACTGTATCGAGTCCGAAACCGACAAGTTGAATGAAATCCCTGAATTCCTCATTTCCGTTTGAATTACTAACGATGTGAACGTATGCGGTTCTTTCTCTTGGTGATGTCGGTGAGAATTTGAAAACCATCGAATAGCTACCATGTGCTGGAATTGAGATTGGCAACAGCGTTGAAGGCATCGTAGAAGGAGCGATAATAGCAAAATCACCCGCTTCGTTGTCTGAAAGAAACATGTTTGTAATATTCAAAGTCGAATTTGAGTTGTTCATTATGACAACTTCTTTTGTTTCCTCTTCACCAACTGCGAGCGTGCTGAACTGCTTGCGCAGCGTAGAATACTCAATAAACGCTTGCACAACATTGGCAAGAACTTCGACCTCAACCATATCGTCATCATTGAAGTAAATCTCGACCTTCACGTCAATTAAGCCTTCCTTTGAAGGTTTTAGTTTAACGTAAAAACCAAGTTGAGCGCCATTGCCAGAAATAACGATTGGATCAAGCTCTGTCGGCATTTTCGAAGGTGCTGCAATGTTGAAATCTCTTGCATCATCACCGACAAACCTGATTTCAGTAATATCAATTGTGCCGCCACTTTCGTTTGTAATCAGCATTTGAACTGTTTTTTCACCGCCCAGTGTAACGTTTCCAAAGGAAAGCATACCATCAGGAATTGACAGAACTTTTCCAGAGAATAAATCTCTTTCGCTGCAGCTTGTGAAGCTGATAAGCACAAACAAAACTACAAATGAAAAGATAGTTCTTTTCATAGACCCTCCTCCAAATTATTTTCTTATTTTCAAAGTCTTATATTATCGATATATTTTTAACATCAAAACCACTTTGGATTTACAAAGTAATTAATTTTCGTCTTGTATTTTCTTAAATATTAAAGAAAATTTCATAAAATTGCTTCAAACATACTTTCTTACATCAAAGACAAGTTAATATTATAGAAATTTATTTTGTCAAAGTTCAAAAAAAGAGTGTAAAAAATGAACATTAACGAACTTTCCGAGAATGATTTGAAAAATTGGCTCATGGATGCAGCAAAACTTTGGCTTGCACATGACGGACTTTGGTTTCAATCAGTCGAGAAAAAACGCGGGATAGAGGAAGCCATTGAGCATGACAAGAACGCGTGGACATTCTTTTCGCCGCTTGAAGCCAAACGAATCAAGGGAAGGCTAAATTTACCGGATAATTCCGGGCTCGAAGGACTGAAAAAGGCACTTGATCACAGATTGTACGCAATTCTGAACAAGCAGGAAATCGTTGAGGAAACCGATACAAGCTTTGTCTTCAGGATGAACGATTGTCGCGTACAGTCAGCGAGGAAGCGCAAAGGGCTTAACGATTTTCCGTGCAAACCCGTTGGAATAGTTGAATATTCTACGTTTGCTACCGAAATCGATTCGCGAATCACCACAGAATGCATTTGCTGCCCGCCCGACGAGCATCCTGAGCAATATTATTGCGCCTGGAAATTCACACTAGCCATTGATTGAAAAAATCAAGTAAATGGTAGAACAGGCATCCTTGCCTGTTGATGCAGACTACGTTGCCTGAGGTTCTCGAAGGCAACATGCAGAATCCAGTAAAATTCAGCTTCATTCTTCAGTTATGTGGTTTCGAGAACCTCAACCACCAATACAACAGAAAAATATTGTCATTGCGAGGAAGAAGCGAAGCGACTGACGTGGCAATCACAGGGGATCCATCGAGAATTTCAAACACATGTTTGATTTCCAGTCAGCACAACACGCTGTTCGCTCACAAACCTACCTAAGTCATTACAATCAAGTTGGGAATGACAGAAACATTGTTACTACACGACTACTAAGTTTTAGAATATTCCATTACGCCATTTCGCATACTTCAACGACTTTTCAGTAAGCTCCAGAAGTCGAGAATCGATAAATGCTGAGGCATGGTCAAGATAATGTTGTTGAACTTCGTTTTTCAAGAAAATCGGCTTGCCCACGTAGTAAATTCCTCGATTAAACGGAATCGGTATCCGCGAATTGTCCCATGACCGGCGCAGGAATAACTCACGGGCGACAGCAAATTCAATCGGCACAATCGGTGCTCCTGTAAGCGCAGCAAGTCGTAAAGCACCATTTTTTGACTCATATTTCGGTCCAATCGGTCCATCAACAGTGATGCAAACTGATTTTCCGTCCTCAAGCGACATCAACAAAAGCTCGAATGCCTGAAAAGCACCTTTCCTGCTTGAACCGCGAATAACATCAATCTTGGGAACTAAATCAGTAATGATTCGTGAGATTATCTCACCGTCCTTGCTTTGCGATGCAATCGGCGACAAAACATGTCCGAGCCTTGAGATTTTTAAGAAATAATCCAAATTCCCAATGATTGAATTGTGCCAGAGTACGAAAATTACCGGCTTCTTCTGCTCAAGCATGGCGAGAACTTCCTTGTGATAACCTTCGATGCGAAATCGGGACGTTCGGAAAATTAGGGTTATAATTGCGCGAGCAATCAGCGAAATTAGACCGGCAAGTTTAAGGATATCGAAGCGTTTTCGTTTTTTTCGTCGTTTACTGCACATTTTGAACTCATGTTGATTTCTCGTATTGTACAAATGTTTTCTGGTGTTTGAAGCTATTCTCAATACCAACCGATGCATGTTTAATCAGTCGCGCGGAATTGTAATTCAATATTATAATGATATACTTTGCGAATTTCTGGGCAAAAACATGCTGAAATTTGAAATACAGAAAACATCGACAGAAGCTGGGGTTCAAGCACGCTCAGCAAAGATGCAGCTTGCGCATGGCAAGGTTGAGACCCCGGTTTTTATGCCTGTCGGGACGCGAGCGACTGTGAAAGGTGTAACACCTGCTCAGCTTGTGGAGACAGGCGCGTCAATCGTTCTGGGTAATACTTATCATTTGGTGCTTCAGCCTGGGATAAAGGTTATCGAAGCGGTTGGTGGATTGCACAAATTTTATGGATGGAATGGACCGATTCTCACGGATTCAGGTGGTTTTCAGGTTTTTTCGCTCAAAGATACACTAAAAATCGATGACGATGGCGTTACATTCCAATCGGTTTATGACGGCTCGAAACAACGGTTTACACCTGAAAGTGTAGTGGAATGGCAGAAGGTTTTCGGCTCTGATATTATGATGCAGCTTGACGAATGTGCACCTTATCCCTGCGAGTATGAACCTGCGCAAAAGGCGATGCAGCGGTCGGTTGATTGGGCAAAACGCTCAATAAAGCATGTAAACATGCCTTTTGATATAGAACCTTCTCAGCTACATCGAAAATCAAGCACTGCAGTAGAGAAGGTTGAAAGGAAAACCAGCAAAGCTGGGTTGGAAATCCCCGATTCGCAGAATTTGTTCCCGATAGTACAGGGGTCAGTCCATGAAAAGTTACGGGTTGAGAGTGCGCAAATGCTTTCGGAGTTGGATTTGCCGGGATATGCCATCGGCGGGCTTTCCGTCGGCGAGTCGAAAGACGAGATGCTTTCGATGCTGCAAACCACTCTCCCGCATCTACCCGAAAATAAGCCCAGATATTTGATGGGTGTCGGCTATCCGCTTGATATTCTGCAGTCCATCGCGCTTGGTGTCGATATGTTCGACTGCGTGATACCTTCGCGCAATGCCAGACATGGGCAGGCGTTTACGTGGCATGGCGAGATTAAAATACGCAACGCAAAGTACACTCAGGATGCGAATCCGCTTGATGAGGATTGCGAATGTTACACCTGCCGGAATTTCAGCCGGGCATATCTCAGACATCTTATCAAAGCTAACGAAATGCTGGGCTACACGCTTCTGACCATTCACAATATCACGTTTTATCAGGAATTAATGCACAAAGCACGAGAAGCCATCAACGCCAACACTTTCACCGACTTCCTGCACAATTTCACAGAAAACAATGAATAAAACCGCATTAAATAATGCTGAGAAAATTTTAGTGGGTCAGGGAGTAGAGGATGATGTTTATGCTAATATCGATTGCATCCGATTTAGAGTATGCCAGCGTCCACGGATGTCCAACACCTTCCCAACCACCACCCAGGTCAAACGGTGAGTAAATAACGCAAATTCTGTTGTTAAGCTCTATCCCCTCAAGATATGGCGAGTTTCCAAGTGTGGGATAAAGCTTAACCGTTCTGGGGGTATATTTTACCTTCGTTATCGGCTTGAACACCGAGAATATCGGATGTTCGGGTTTAATCTGTGTTAGTTCATTGTCAGGCAGGATTTTCTTGATTTCACGCCTGAACGCCTTCTGGAAATTCAGATTCCCGTCAGTATTGTCAACAAACAGGAAACCGCCTTTTTGCAGGAATTCTTTGAGTTTTTTGACTTCCGCATCGGAAAAGCTAAATTCCCCAAGCCCCGATAAATACAAAAACGGCAGCTCCGAAAGATTATCTTTGGCGAGTTTGACGGTTTTTTTCTGCAGCATGAATCTGCCACGCGTGTTTTCCTTCAGAATCTTCAGCAGGTTTGCAGGACCGGATGGAATCGTGTTCCAGTATCCGTTCGTCTCGATTATGCCGAAAGTAAAATCCCCTGTTTCCTCCTCTTGCTCATGGTAAACACGTTCTGCTGCGAGATATTTCGCAAGCGGTTGATACGCCAACGCATACGAAATCATGTTTATGCCAAGCTTTTGCGCGTCAACCATATGCACGCAGTCACCTGTTGTATACGTGTAATCCCAACCCTGAGCGAGACAAATGGGCGAGAGAATTACCGCGCTTCGTGTACCAATCATGATATGCTCAAGCATTGCCGGTCCGGTTTTAAGCTCTTTTTCGCCGATTTTTATCGGGGAAGCATACTTTACTTCCTTGATTTCGTAATGGCTGTGGAAAATCGGATGGTCAGGTGCAATCAGATGAAAGCTGCGCTCGGGAAGCAATTCTTTCATCAACGCTTTGACTGATTCAATAAATGTTTTCGAGCCGTAGGCTGCATCAAACCAAACAGTGCCACCACCTTGAATGTATTCTTTCAAAGCTTTTTTCTGCGCCTCGGTGAGTGAATATATTTTCGATTGTATCGCCTGATTGCCGTGAAAATACAGGATAGGAAATGCAACGGGGTCAGGTTTGAGATTGTTGAACGACAGCGACTGGTCTTTGTATCGGATTTTAAGCACCTGATTTGCGCGCTTGACGAGTGATTGCACATCAGCGGGACCAAGATTCCAGTCTTCCCATTCAAAGCTCTTGCCCTCAACGGTTTTCTTTCGCTTGAGTCCCCACCGCATCTTGTAAATTAAAACAGGCGGTGCCGGTTGCCTTTTTCGCTCAGTCCGACGAAGGGGGGTCGCCGGCAAGGGCAAAGGTGGAAAAGATTCTCCGGCACTACGCCTGTGTGGATTCGCCTTTCTCTGCTTGCCCCATGGACCGATGCCTTCTGGTAGCTTAACGTCCTTGCTGTTTTTATCGTCCTGGGCTTTTATCGATTTTGTCATCGTTGAGTTTTTATCGATTATCAATCCCGAAAAAGCGATTAAGACGAAAAGAAATGTTATCGCCCTTTTCCGCATTAAATTCTCCAAACTGACCCAACATGTATAAAACACATCACCAGTAAAAAAGTTACTGACAAAATCTAATAATTTTTCGTTAGTCGGTCGGAAACACTTCTTTTGTCATTCCAAAGGAATTTTGCGACTAAATAATCCATAAAACAAACAGCCTGGATTCCTCGCTGTGCTCAGAATGACAAGCGTTCTGGATTCCTGCTTTCGCAGGAATGACATTGGACGATAAATAATTGCAGGTTTACCTGATAAAAAAAAAGGTGCGGTTTTCAGCACCCTTCAGGTATTTTTCTAAAATTAGTTCGGAATAAATTTGTAATTATATTCAGGTCTTCCGGTGAGATTCGGAGTTCCCGGAATCTCATAACCAGTTGTACCATTTTCATTCTCGATTCCTGCTGACGCGCTTAAGTCCTCGTTTGTATCAAAGGGTGAGCCATAAAGAATCTCAATGATATTCGATGTTTCATAAAGCTTTATCTGCCATGTAAAGAAATAGCCAGGTTCATCAAAAGGCTCGAATCTGTTGAATTCGATTGTAAATACGCGATTTGGTGAATTACCAGTTGTTTTGTAAAACCATCTTGAGCCATCGGTATAATTGAAAATCAGGTCATCCCAGAAGCCGGCAATTATATTATTGGGTGAATTGGGTGAAGGGAAAGACCTGTTCGACAATGAGTCGCTG
>JAIOTL010000141.1 GCA_021106775.1 Planctomycetota bacterium
ATTCAGTTTGCGAAAGATAAAGATTATGCCTATCGCAGCAATGAATTAACCTCAAGGGTTATTGATGACACAGTAAAAATCGCAAATAGAATCGACTTCAAGGACGTGATTAAGCCGCATAAGCTGAACGTTACAGGTTTTTTCGCGGTTGCATTCTCGTTAATTTTAACGGGCACGGTTTATTTCACCATGACTCTGCCTAAGCACGTCGGAATCGCATTCAACCTTGATTTCCCCGATAATATCACTAAATACAATATAAACTATCATGTTGAGCCTTCGGATGATTTGAATTTTCGTGATAAATTTACCATCGGCGAGGATTCTGACGTTGTTATTCGTGCTGTCCCAAAGGCTTACAGGTTCGACCGCGTATTTAATATTCTCGATTATGATGTGCCGCAAATTTTCTTCCGCAATCTAAAAAGCAATGTTGTCAGGAAGTTTCGCATGAGTCAGGGATTTGACGAAAAAGGCAGAAAAGTTTACGAATATGTTGAAAACAAAGTCGCTCTGGGTAACTGGGAAGTTTTTGTGAAATGGGAAGAACAAGATTCGCTTAAATACATGTTTAATGTTCGACCTGCACCAACGATTATCGAATCAATCATAAATTACAAAGCTCCTGAACACATGAGACCTTCTGAAGTGCTTTTGTTTGAAGCAACCGAGTCCTCGGAACAGGCCAAAGCACAAATCGACACTTTATCTGGAATTGGTTTCACAATTACGCTGCCCAAACGCGACGAAAAGGGGAATGTTATTTTCGACAAATTCGGCAAGCCTAATATGTCTGACATCAGGCGATATATCAGCGAAATCGAGTTTGAGAATGCATTACCCGATATTTACGAAAATTATGTTCGCGGAAAGGTTGAAAAATGGAGTGATACGATTAATGAGATTGAAAGCACAGAAGTTTCTATTAAATTAAAACTTAATAAGAAGCTAAACCTTGATAAATCACGTCTCATAATCTTTCATAAACAGGAATCCAACATAAATACTCCACCAAGCGAGTATAAGCTGAGATTGGTTGAGAATAATGCAGTTTCGAGTAAAGAGAATACGAAAAGAACTCACTGCGCATATTATTATTATCAAATATATCCTGATTTTAAGCTTCAGCTCAACATGGTGAAGTATCAATTCCTCTTTGAAGACATTGACCATCTGCATCAAAACGAGATTAAATCACATGTTATTAACGTTCAGAAGGATCAACGTCCGTTTGCCCGTTTTGTGTACACAGGTTCGTCGCTTCGCGAGGGTGCTTCATCGGAAAGGCTTGTAACTCCGACAGGATTCATACCGTTGGTGTTGGAAGCAAGAGACGATTTCGGCATTAACTCCATTCGCCTACTTTACACAGTCAACGGAATGACCAAAAAGCAGCGTGAAATTTACAAACAATTGCGTGAAAAAAGTAAAAGCGATATTAATGAAAACATTAAGAACCTGTATTCTGCGGGGGAATCGAAATCAAACGCAGTTCTAAACCTGATAGAATACGGAAACCTTGCACTGCCTGAGATAAGCAAGGCTATTGATGAAACGAAAAACAGCAATGTTAGGCTTCTTCTTACTTTGATAAAACAAAAGATTACTCTGCGCGACGTGCCGGAATTCGACGAACTAACAATCTTCACAGACCAACCCACCAATCCGCCGAACATTAAATTCACAATCCAGGTCGAAAAGCTTTTGTCCGAAGATATTCTCGCGTCAATAACTGATGATACTTCGATGTCGCTGACTTTTGTGATTGAAGTTGAGGATAACAGGAAAAATCTCGTGCAAGACCTGATAAACGGGAAACTGGCAGATACACATCGCGGACAGACCTTCAAATCAGAACCTTTAACTATTTCACTCGTTACTTTGCAGACGCTTCAACGAGAAATTCGGTCAATAATGCGAAAAATCGTTAAAATCAAAATTTCAAAACTCATTTTCAAACAACTCGCTCTGTTAAAAGCAACAAACTTATTCCATGAAGACCCGTCAGCATTGAGGCTCAACAAAGAAACCAAACGCGGAGGTATCGCATTTTCAACGATTTTTGAGGACGAAGTTGTGCGCAAAGATGCTGAGGGTGACGAAGTCCGCTACGACGGTCAGGCAATCGGCAGAATGCAAGACGAAATTTCAAGAATTGCAGACGGTCTCGTGTATCGACTCGATTCAATTGTAAGACATTATAAAAATAATCTCGACTTGGAAAAGGGCGAGACAAAGTCGCCTCAACAAAACACGATTCAGAGAATAAAAATATTCTTGAACCTGATTTCAATGAGCAAAGAGCTTGCTTTTGAAATTAATCCCGATTTGAAAAAACTAGAAAATGATCCCACTCGCATAAACTGGATTCTGCGCAGAATGCTTAACGAAACAACCGGGCTTGAATCTGTTCTGCCGTCATTCGATGCACTCGATTTCTCACGTACGCTTGTTTCAATGGACATTATCCGAGCGAGTGTCAGCAGAGAAGCGGCACTTGCGTATGAGGAAGTCATCAGCCCTGACAACATCGACAATTTTGAACGGGTTCGAGACCTTCTGAAGCAAGCAAAAGGTCTACAAACAACAAGTCTGGATGTCTTTGAGGAGTGCATGGAATTGATGAAAGAATGGGATGAATTCGAGGAGCATAAACAAGCACTTAAAAGAATTCTTGACGCACAAACAGGTATTGGGGATGCTATCAACGATTTATTAAAGGACTAAAGAGGGTAAAATAATAAATGTTTACAGGCATAATTCAGGAAATCGGCACGGTAAAATCGATAATTCGAGACTCGCGAATTATTCTTGCAATTGATGCACCGAAACTGGCAAAAAATGCCTATTTAGGCGGAAGTATCAGCGTGAATGGCACATGTTTGAGCGTCACCAAAATCACCGGTTCAACACTGTATTTCGATGCGATTCCTGTAACGATTCAGCACACCAATCTCGGCAGTTTGAACGCTGGTGATTTCGTCAACCTTGAACCCGCAATGCAGGCAAATTCACGGTTTGACGGACATATTGTGCAGGGTCATGTCGATGAAACAGGCAAAATCGGACGCATTGATAAAAAAGCAGGAGAAGTACGAATCACAATAAATGCAAGCACAGATTTCATTTCGCGCTGTATCGAAAAGGGTTCTGTCGCCATTGACGGAATTAGTCTCACCATCACAAAACTCATTGATGACAAAACCATTGAAGTCGCGATAATCCCGACGAGCATGGCTGAGACGACACTAAAACACAAGAATGTTGGCGACGCGACAAATCTCGAATCGGATGTCATGATGAAATATGTTGCGCGAATAATCACCAAAAATCTGACAAATTCAAAAAATCCATCCCAGATAAAATCTAAAATAAATGAGAACTGGCTCCGAAATCTGGGTTTTTAGGGTGTGTTTGAAAAATAACCTATGTTGTCATTCTGAGGGAGCAAAGCGACCAAAACGGGCGAAGTCCTTTAATTATCCAGATGTTTGAATGCTATGATTCTTCACATTGCTCAGAATGACAGGCACAATGCTCGCAATAACTCACAAATCATTATGTATCCCATTATCAAATTTTGAAATACAGAGGAAAATATGCTATTTTGTTGTTTAATACTAAAATGATAAGATTTCAATATATCGCAATTTAGGAGGTATCATGAAAAAATCTTTATTTGTGTTACTGGCAGTATTTATCGCTACTGGTATCGTGTTCGCCAAAGGTGAAAAGACAACATACATCAAGCCGAATTTCAAGAAGAAGAAGGATGTAAACTTCAGCATTGATTTGAAATTACGTCTTAAACGAGGGGAGACAGATTTTACGCAATCGTTTCAATGGGATTATGACATTGTACCTGTAAAAACTAAAAGCGGATTCCTTAGCAAAGCCAAACTTAATCTAAATTCTATCGAATACTATCAAAAAGGTGTTTACCAAGGTGATATACGTGCTGAAACACCTGAAAAAAGCGATGAATTCTCAATCGAAAATAATTTATTAAAGAATTATCTGCGAGAAGTCCCTGATGAAAAAACACCAAAGGTCGCATACAGATTTTTGATGGCTCTAACATACGTTTATATGACTAAAAGTAAGGTTGTTGTCGGCAAGTCAATTGAAATTCCTGATGAAGTCATTTCAGGCTTGAAATACATCCTAAATTTTAAATATAAATCAAAATTAAAATACAAAATCCGCGTTAAAGAGGAAATTGAGAAAAAGAAGCCGGTTTTCGGCGTGGAAAAAGGCAGTGTGATTGAATATGCGCTTTCCTGGAGGGATGGCGACAATGGCATTGAATGTCGAGGGTTGGCGATTTACGATAGTAAAGCAAAAATGATTGCTGGTTTAAAAGCTCACGGCTGGATTAAACACGTTTCGTTAAATCCTCAGAATCCTGCATTCACTTACAAAATCACCATGGAATCTAACCCGCCTAATAATTTCAAACTTGCTGATAATCCCACACCTGCGAAATATCCAAAAGCTCCGGAAAATAAAGAAGACGAAGAAACGCCATCAGGTGATTTACCAACAGCATTTAAGGTTGGTGAAGGTGCACCTGCATTTACACTTGAAGACCTTAACGGCAAAAAGGTTTCACTTTCAGACTTCAAAGGCAAAGTCATTTTGCTTCATACCTGGGCGACAACCATAGATAAAATTGATGATGCTATGACAAAATTATACAAGGGTATTTATGAAAAATGGTCAAGTGACAAGTTAGTTATAATTAGTCTGGGAATGGGATATAAAGGTGATACGAAGGAAAATCAAAAAGCATACGTGGAGAAAAATGGCATCAAATGGATAACATTGTGGGATAAGGACAGATCAGTAACAAGTAAATATCAATTGAAGAACCAGTTTTATGTGGCATTAATAAGCAAAGAAGGAAAAGCGGTTAACTGGGGCTTTTTAGGCGATAAAACCAAAGACCAGGAGATGGGCAAATATCTCGCAGAGCATTGCAGCAAATAATCACAATTTTATAATTAGAAAATCCTGCTCGAACACATACGAGCAGGATTTTTTGTGAATTTCACTTAAATTAATTAGTTAATACGAACAAGCTGAATCGTTACTGATTTATATTCTTTCGTTTCTTTTGTTTTGAAATCTACAGTGCTTGTTTTGCCTTCTGTCTTTACAAAGCCTTGAAGATTTGTGATGTTTATTGTTGGGGTAGCATCTATTTGTACTTTTGTCATTGACATGAAATCGAGCCCATATTTCTCTTTATCTTTAGCTATGTTTTTTGCTGTGAAAGTATAGTCAGCATCGTATGCAAGAAGTATGAGCATCTTGTCACCCATTGGAATCATAGTTCTATATTTTCCGCCTGCGAACTTTTTAAATTCAGCTTTAATCTCGACGTTAATTGTCGCTTGTTTTCCGAGGAAATCAGAAGGTTTAGCAAACAGTAAATCAATTGTAGCTTTTTCGACGATTGCAGCTTTGTCCAAGATATCCTGTGCTTTTTTTGCCTTCTCCGCCTGAATTTTATCGAACTCAGCCTGTGGAATCTGCACCCATGCGCCGTTTTGCCATAAAACCACGTGCTCAGACTGGGCTTCAGGTTTCGGTGGTCTTGGTGTTGCAGTCGCACAGCCTGCAAGTACGATAGATGCAATTAGAAGCAAAAATACGAAATATTTCATAAATCTCTCCAAAAAAAGTAACAAAATAACAACCGTAATTCTAGCAATCGAGTTTTAACAGTCAATTTAGATAAAAACCAACTTTACTCGAAATACATTTCTTTTATTATCGGCATTCATATTATTCGATTGTATTGTTTTGCGATATTTTTATGATGGATGAAAAATTTCATTGAGGAGTATGATATGCAGTTTTTTCTTGATACAGCAATTATCGACGAGATTAAAGAAGCGGTAGCGCTTGGTTTGTGCGACGGAGTTACGACGAATCCTTCGCTGATTAAGAAATCGGGTAGGGATTATATCGAAGTTTTGCGCGAAATTGCAGGGATTTGTGATGGTCCTGTGTCTGCGGAAGTGATTGCGACGGATACTGAAGGAATGCTTGCTGAAGCACGCTTTCTGGCGAAAATTGCTGAAAATATCGTTGTGAAGATTCCTCTGACGCTTGAGGGTCTGAAAGCGGTGAAAATTCTCAATGCCGAGGGAATTCCGACGAATGTTACGCTGTGTTTCTCAGCAAATCAGGCACTTTTGGCTGCCAAAGCCGGTGCAACCTACATTTCACCTTTTGTGGGCAGAATCGACGATCGCGGGCAAATCGGCATGGACATCGTGTCCGACATCATGGAAATGTACATGAATTATGAGTTCACTACGCAGGTTATTGTGGCGTCAGTTCGAAATCCTATTCATGTGCATGAGGCAGCGCTGATGGGTGCGCATATTGCGACGATTCCCTTCAAAATCTTCAAGCTGCTGGCGTCGCATCCACTCACCGACACCGGCATCGCAAGCTTCCTCAAAGATGCCCAAGGCGTCCAAATCCCCCGCACATAATTTGTTACCAGTCGTTCCAGTCATCATCGGATTTACTCAGCTTGTCACTCTTGTCTTTTTCCCATTCCGCATCAGCTTTAGCATCTTCAGCTTCCTCCGCTAATTGCTTTTCTTCCTCAATCTTTCTCTTTTCTTCATGTTTTGAGAAAATGTCTTTTACTTTTTGAGAGCTATATTCATGTGAAAGATATATTTCGAAGAAATGACGCGATTTTACGTTCGTGCTTGTTGTTACATCGATTATAATTATATATCTACCTGGTTCGAGTTGAAGAAAATGTAAATTTGGTTTATCATCATCCAAATTAGCTGAATCTAAATAATAATATTCATCACTCCAACTTATCTTATCATCGTCGATTCCTTTTTTGAATTCAACATCCCAAATTTCATCTAATTTTTTCAAAGTTAAAGGTTTTGGGATTTTTGCATCCGGTTGCCCCTTGAACATCCCCACAATTTCACAACTTCCACCTTTGTTGCTAAGCTGGTCTGTGATTCCCACCTTCATTCGCATCGGATATTCTAAAAAACTTCCTATTTGACCCAATCTATCCCTAAATTTTTTATAAAATTCTCTGTTTCGTTTTCCATTCTCATCAATTACACCCAATTTCTTCTGTGCTTCCTCATAAAGGTCTTTAAATTCTTCCTCACTTTCTTCAGTAAGAAATGATGCTTGTAAATAATCTTTTGCAGGTTCCCATTCGTAAGTTTCAACATTATAGTTCTCGAAGGAAAATTCAAGCGTTGCCGGTTTAAACTCATCAACCGTCGGTTGTTTCTGAATAAACTCATCAATCTCCTTCGCAAAATCATATACATTGTATTGAATCTTGCTTGGATTGTGCTTTTCCATTCCATTAATAAAACAAAATATGTTATCTCTAAAGAAGCATAAATAATCTATAAAATGATCTTTATTCTCGAAGATAGTGTTTTTGGCTTTTTCACCAGTAAGAAAATGTGGAGCTTCATTCTTTACATAATTTTCATAACCACCACCTTGATATGGTCTTTCTGTATCAGACATCCATACGTAACCCCCATTGCCAATACTTTTTAAAACTTGCCTTATTGAAAGACTTTTAGGTCTATTTGTATCATTTGACATTAATGTATAAAAAGCTGCATACTTTGGATTGGACAGTTTTTTAACAGTACAATAATATTGCATATCTGTACATTTGTATCTAATATAATTTCCGTTTTTCTCATAAAATATATGAGAATTAATAGATTGCATCTTTGATAGGTCTACGTGCAGACGAATTTCTTCATTGCTTGTTAACCATTCTTTCGCATTGAAGTTATTGTAATAATTTATTGCATCATCACACCAAGCTTTACCGACATCGTCATAATATTTATATATATTCTTCTTATCAAATTTATCAAAGTTTTTCAATTTATCAGATAAATCAAATTCCACTGTGCTTTTTAGGAATTTTAACTGAATACCATTATTAGATGGTTTTTCTTCTGTTTCAAGATTCATGCAATCTAAATCACAATCATTCGTAGTATTTGTGTGATTAACATGGTTACAAGCTGGGAAAACAATAAGGTATAGAAGTAAGTAAATAACTAAAAACCTGTTCATTAAATCCTCCACAGATATATATCAAATATAAAATGGTGCAGAAGATTATGCAAATATTTGTGATTTTGCTGAAATTTCGTGAGAAAACTTACCAGGTGTTGTGGTGGACGCGGGATTTTTGGTAGCGGTCGGATGAACCTTTTCCATCAGCGGGAACGCCGATGGCAATTATGCTGAAAGGTTTCACATTCTCAAGCATATTCAACAAATGCTGTAGATTTTTCTCACGTTCCTCAACCGGATGCACACCGCACCAAACCGCGCCAAGCCCTTGTGAATGGGCAGCGAGAAGGATATTTTGAGTCGCAGCAGAACAATCCTGCACCCAGAAATTGTGATATTTTTCAAGATTTACGTCGCCAGCAACCAGAATTCCAA
>JAIOTL010000328.1 GCA_021106775.1 Planctomycetota bacterium
ATTCCTGCGAAAGCAGGAATCCAGTAATACCGATTTTTTTTATTCGATGGATTCCCAATCAAGTTGGGAATGACAGAAACAATATTTCTGTGCGACTATCCTTCTTTGTAAATTATTCGACCTCAATCTCAGCCTGCATAATTATATCAGAAACTAAGTCTGCGGATATTTTGGGGAGCATGTTTTTCTGAAGTTTCCAGCCATGATGCCTTAAAATACCCGAAAAACCTTGCACCGCTGACGTTTTACCAACAATTTTAACCAAATGCCTGTCAAAATCAGAATCAACGGAAACCTTCGAGTTCTCAATCCCGTCAAATGCCGGAAGTATCTCGAAATATTCATCAAGCGACTTCCTGCATCCTTTGTGAACATCCCGCACCGCTGCTCCGACTTGCTCATCGCTGAAACCCGAAATATCTTCCATCAGAAAATCTATCAATCTGCCGTCACGCTGCAAAACCTTCAGCACCTGCACGCTGTTGTCTCTGCTTTCGGAAGCGGTTTCATCAAGCTTCGAAGCATATTTCCGACTAAACAGCACTTTCAATGCAAGCAAAAATCTCATTTTATCCTCAAAAGATATTCTGTTATCAAACACAAAATTGTAATATTTTTCGCATATGCCGATATAAAAATATCAGTTTTCTAATTATGCAATTGTTGCTGATACTAAAATGTATCAGTTTTCGATAAAGTAGCAGAAATTTCGGAGCGATTATGCAGGATGACAGACTTTTCGATGAAATCGACGATTATCGGGTTTCACTTTCAGTGTTTTCAGGTCCTCTTGACCTTTTGCTGACTTTGGTTCAGCGTTCAGAGCTTGAAATTTATGACATTCCGGTTGCAGAAATCGCTACCCAGTATATGAAATACGTCGAAAAAATCGACAATATCGACCTCGAAAACGCGGGTGAATTCATGGTTCTGGCGACGAAACTCCTTGAAATTAAATCCACGCTTGTGCTACCCAGAAGCGACAAAGACGAAGACGACGACGACCCAAGACTTGAATTGATACAAAAGCTGCTTGAATATAAGAAATATCGAGACCTAGGCATAACTCTGAGCGATAAAATGCTCGACGAACTGAGCAGATACAAACGCCCTGAAGGACTCCTTGATACTGAGTCTCAACGGCAGTTGAATCTTGAAGAGATTGATGTCTGGGATTTGTATCAGAGTTTTACTGAGATAATCGAGCAGGTTAGTCTTGAATATGAAACGATTATCATTGATGATATTCCTCTTGTGTCGTTGATGGAAAGGCTTCACAAGATTATTGAAAAAGAAGGCGGTCAGAACGTTGATTTTATACGATGTATTGCTGAAATCAGTGACAAAGTTACAAAAATCGGACTATTTCTGGCGCTTTTAGAAATGGTTCGACTGCAGGATATTTCAGCATCTCAAAATGATAAAGGAACAATACTTCTCAGTCTAATCGACAATACTGAAGTAAATAGTAATTAAGATGACATGCCTGCGACTGATATTTCATGGATATCGATGTGCCAGCTTAATAAATTTCAGATAAAATAAAAATTCTTCATTTTTATATTGAACCGAATTAACCTTATGATGTATTAATCTTTGTTGGTTCTTCTGCGAAATATAACATAAAGACTTGGGTGAAAATGTTTCTGCTTGCATGAGATTGATTCTGCATTTAATAACTAAGTTGCGTATATACTTTAAGTTTTTACTTGCATATCAGCTTATTTCATGCGTTTTTCACCGAAGTTCTTAGACCATTATGAAACGGGTCTCGAATTTCGGGACTCGTTTTTGTAATTATTAAAAATGATTGGAAATATAGATAATGAAGAAGAAAGAAAAACAGAAACTACCCTCAGGTTTGATATTCAAACGACTGCTGGGATTCAGCTTCGAGCACAAAGGATTGACAGTAATTCTGTTTGTGTTTTCATTGCTTTTTGTCGGAAGTCGATTACTGATTCCTTTAATAGTTGGTGAAGCGGTTGATGATTTCAAGATTGCAATTGACGAAGAGAACTACGATTTCATGGTTTTCTTAGTGTGGGCTGGTTTTATATTCATCTCGTCGCTTTTCGGAAATTTTGCGAATTTTGTTGCAGGGCTGTATTCAGCGAAGCTCAGGATGGTGATACTGGCTACTCTGAGGGAAAAGTTTCATTGGGTTGTCCTCAAACTTAGCTTCAAATATCATGGTTCTGCGAACACCGGCGCACTTATAACCCGCGAAACGCGCGATGCAGAGCGAGTTGGCGGATTTTTCGGCGATTTCGTCATTCGTGCGGTCAACATGTTTCTTATCACAACCGGTTGTGTTATTCTGATTTTTATCGCGGATTCGATACTCGGATTTATCGTACTTGGCATCGAGTTGTTAACACTGGCACTTGTCTTCAGATACGCGATAAAGCTCAGGAAATACTGGAAATCCGTTGACGATTCGTATGACGAAGTTACAAAAACAGTACAGGAAAATGTCGCTGGAGTGCGCGTCGTAAAAGCGTTTGCGCAAGGCAGCAACCAGGAAAAACTGTTTAATAAGCGTATCGGACGATTCGTAAAAAAATTGCTGCTCGGAATAGATTATCTGGCACTCCGCGTTTCAACCGCACGTTCGTTATTTCTAATTGCAATGCCAACGGTGCTTTTCGTTGGTGGAATGCGGGTTATTGAAGGCGACCTTCAGCTTGGTGCGCTGACTGCAGTAATTCTGTACGTTCGAAATATGATGGACCAGTTCTGGATGATAGGACAGATTGTTGACATTTATCAGAACGCCATCGCAAGTGCAGACAGGATTTTTGATGTGCTTGACAATGATTCATACCTTGAAATAACTGATGAACCGGTCAAACTTAACATGCAGAACTCAGACCTGGTGTTTGAGAATGTAACCTTTGAGTACAAAGAAGATACGCCAATTCTGAACGATGTTAATTTAACTATCAGAGGCGGTGAAACTGTCGGGATAATCGGCAGAACAGGCAGCGGGAAAAGTACACTTGTTCACCTTCTGCCAAGGCTTTTCGATACGACAGAAGGGCGAATATTATACGGCGGAATTGAAATTAGAAATCTGGATATCGAAGAGTTGCGTCAGGATATTTCAATTGTTTTCCAGGATACATTCCTTTTTTCGCAGTCGGTGGCTGAGAACATTTCGTTCGGACATGCTGAGGCAAGCAGGGATGAAATCGTCAAGGCTGCGAAACTCTCGGAAGCACATGCTTTCATCGAAGAACTTGAGAAAGGTTATGATACGTTAATCGGCGAACGTGGGGTAAATCTCAGCGGCGGTCAGAAGCAGAGAATATCAATCGCACGAGCGATATTGACCAAACCGAGGATTTTAATCTTCGACGACGCAACCGCAAGTGTTGATGCTGGAACCGAGGAAAACCTTCAGAATTCAATCAATCACATTTCCGAAGGTTGTACAAAGATTGTCATTTCGCAGAGAATCTCAAGTGTTATGCAGGCGGACAAGATTATCGTTATGGATGCAGGGAAAATCGTTGAAATAGGTACACATAAAGAGCTTATCGAGCTTCCGGGATTGTATCAGGAGATTTATCAGATGCAATTCGCGCTTGAGACAGCAAACTAAACAAAATTGGAGTAAAAAATGAGTGTAGATATTGAAATAGAAGAAGAATTCGCACAACGAAAGCTGACGAAACAGACATTGTTTCGATTAGGTAAATTCATGAAGCCGCACCTGAAACCTTTGATAATCACCCTAATTCTTGAAGTTATCTGGGTTGCGCTTCTGGTTAGCGGTCCGAAGATAGTACAATACGCAATCGACGAGCATCTGATACCGGGAAAGCTTTCCGGTCTCTGGATTGTAGCACTTGTTTATCTCTTTGTGCTTTCATTGCGAACGTTTGTCGGCATTAATCAGTTCAGAATGATGTGCGGCTTCGGTTTCAACTTCCTAAATGACCTTCGAATCGGGCTTTTCATGCATATTCAGGAGCTGTCAATCAGATACTTCGATAAAACCAAGCAAGGCAGGATTATCGCGCGGGTGGATAACGATGTTGATACGCTTGAACATGCGTTCGTATGGGGACCACTAATTCTGACACACTGCCTGTTTATGATACTCTCAGTGTCGTTTGTTATGATAACTTCAAACATTCAGCTCTGGTTTTTGCTTCTTTTACTTGGCATTATTCTTATTATTTTCACGAGAGTTTTTTCCAGGCTGGGACGTAAAGCACACAGAACAATCCGCGAGTCATATTCGCAATTCGTAGCGAGTTTTGCAGAATCGGTTGCCGGTGCGAAAATCATCAAGGCTTTTAATCAGGAGAAACGGGTTCACAGCGGATTTCAGAAGAAAGTTTTCAAACACAAGTTTGATTTTATCAAAGGTGCGTATATTTGGAGCATGTATTTTCCGTCAATCGGCTTGATGTACGGTGTCGCAACAGCAATTGTGGTTGCATACGGCGGTTCTCAGGTGCTTCAGGGGATGATGACAATCGGCGAATTGAGTGCATTCGTATTGCTTGTGGGTATGTTTTTCTGGCCCCTTGAAGGACTTGGACAGCTTTACAACCAGATTTTATCAGCATCTGCTGCTGCGGAGAGAATCTTCCTACTATTTGACACTAAGCCTGAAATCATCGATGCTGAGGACGCCATACCTCTGCCTAAACTTGAAGGGCACATAATGTTTGAGAACGTTGATTTCGCTTATGAACCTGACAAAGAGAAGCATTGGAGGTTAAAAAATGTCAACTTCGAAATTGAATCTGGCAAAACACTAGCACTAGTTGGTGAAACCGGCTCAGGTAAAAGCTCTATTGTCAACCTCGTAACGCGATTTTATGAACCCTTAAACGGTAAAATCACAATCGACGGGTTCGACATAACAACTGCAACTCTGCAATCGCTGCATGACCAGCTTGGAATCGTGCTTCAGGAGAATTTCTTGTTTTCGGGTTCCGTCATGGATAACCTGAAATTTGGGAATCCTGAAATTTCTGACGATGTTGTGATTCAGGCAGCGAAGGAACTGAAGAGTTTCGAAATTATCTCGAATCTGCCCAAGGGTTTTCTAACCGAGGTTAGTGAGCGTGGTGCAGGTTTGTCGCAAGGTGAACGCCAATTAATATGCTTCACCCGTGCATACGTCGCTGACCCCTCAATTCTCATTCTCGATGAAGCCACGAGTTCGGTCGATACAAAGACTGAGAGCATCATACAAACTGCACTTGAAAACCTGACACGTAATCGGACGACGATTATTGTTGCTCACAGACTTTCTACGATTAAGAATGCCGACCTGATTCTTGTTGTAGATAACGGTGAAATCGTTGAGAAAGGCGGTCATAGTGATTTACTTGGGATGAAAGGCATGTATTTTCAGATGTATCAGCGATATTTGCGTGTTGTTTCCGCATAATTCGTTATTCAAGAGCATATTTGGCTAATTCCGTTAACACCTATTTGAAGCGGATGATGAAGGCGAAACCCATGTTGAGATTATCATATTTATCGCGCTCAAGCTCGAATGCAAAGGTTTCGGAGGTTCTTTCAGACGGATTCAACATATAAAACCGTAACAGGAACATTTCCCTGTCATTCTTGCTGTAATTAGTAAATTCCTTGACTTCCATCCTGGCGAGTATGAAATCGGTGTTCTGATTTTTAATGTTAAAAATTCGGTCAAGCAGCTCTTTTGGTACGAACAGGGTTATCTTCTGAACGGGTGAAACACCTGAGCCAGGTTGGATTTTTGCTGGCTTTTTTCCAAAAATTATCAATTCCAGAATTTCTTCAGTTACTGCTGCCGGCTTGCTTTTTACGATAAATTACGGTTTTCCGATTTTACCCGCCAGCACCATTTCAACCGAATAACCGAATTCCGAACCGCTGCCATTGCCTGAAATACTGACATCAGGACTTCCTTGTATAAAATCGAAATTCAATGTGGGGTAGTAAAAACTCATTTCTGGAAACTCCAGATTAGCGTCGCTGATTGAGATTCTGCCTTTAATATCAAAATCCATTAAACTGCCCGATACAAGCAGGTTCGATGACGCTTTCCCCTTGATGAAATCCGTATTAATAATAATTTTGTCGATGGTTGTGATTCTCACGAAGATATCGCTGTTGCGAAGGATACCTTCAGTTTGCTTCACATCCAGCACGTTGAGCTCATCAAAAAGGTTGAAATACGCGGAATAATTGCTATCGACGAGTTTCAAATTCCCGCGGATAATCGGTTTGGTGAAATTTCCTAGAATTTTTAAGTCAACATTTGCTCGAAATGTCTGTGTTTCCGACCTTGTAAGCAGAATTGAGCTGCCAAAAAGGTTCAGATTCAGATTAACATTCGTGTCAGTAAGCGTGATTACTCCTTCGCCTTTGAGTTTTGCACCACCAGAGTAGCCATTAAGATTAATCATGTACATTTGACGTTCGTCAAACTCAAACCTTATGGATAAATCGGTTATTGGTGTGCAACCGCTCAAAAATTGTGCATTCCCATGGTGTAATTTCATAAAACCTGTGAAATTCGGTGCAACCCAGGGACTTGACACAGAAAAATTGAATTCAAGTACTCCTTCAAGCGTCGTTAATAAGTTGCTGATAATTGGAAAGCTTGAAACCTCAGAGAGTTCGCCAGCCAGGTTGATTCTACCCTCACCAATGCGGAATTTATCTTGCATTAAAAGCACTTGGGACAACTCACCAAGTAAATTCAACGTCCCTGACAATTTAATGCTGTCATTAAAAAGTGTTTTCTTTTTTGAACCATCTTCATATTGTAAATTGAACTCAGCATTGGAAACATCAATTAATTTGTTTGCAAGCACAATTTCCATGTCGATGCTGCAATCCTTAAAATTCCTTAGATTATTGGTCGGATTATTTTGGGTGAGATGGCTGTTAATATTGAAATACTTTTCGAACTCAGCCTCATCAACATCTGAGAAATCAAGCTTTTCGAGTGTTAAAGTTACGTTCACCGTCGGAATTGCAAAAGTGCCGCCAATATCAAAGTCCGCCTGGCACTGCCCTGAAGGGCGAATTGCATCTGGAATAATCAACCTGAGCCAATCGAGATTGTTCAAATCAAGTTTGCCTCGCGCAAAAATTTTATCCAAACCGAATATTCGAATCTCCTCATGATGCACGCCGATAAGAGAAAAAATATTCACAGGAAGCTCTGCTGATGCCCTAATTAGCGGAGTCTTCTGAACCTTCGTATTATCAAAAGCGTAAATATCGCTGAAGGTAATCACATCTTGATTCCCTGAGCAATTGAAAGATAAATCGAAATCCGGAATTTTGTCAGATTGAACCTTTTTTATTTCCGCGTGAATATTGCCTTCAAAATCTGTAAAATTGCCTTCGAATGAGGATTTCAGCGACAATTCATCAAAATGGAATGGAATCTCAATAATTTTGCTCAAAATACTTCTCAGCCAGGTGCCATCAAGCGCGGTGGCGCTCAAATTGTAATCAATGTATTCATCTTCAAGCAAAACTAATGCTGTGAAAGAAAGCTCACCTAAATCACCGACTATATTAACCGAATCGAATAGGATTTTACTGCCTTCAATTGTAATGTCCACTTCCTGTGAAAGCTTCATCCTTTGGAGGTCGTAGAGATATTCGAATTCGGTGAAAACTACTGCAATCCTGTTTTTATTCGCAAAATTCCCATTTAACGAACCCTGCAGAATACCCGCCTTGGTTTCCGCTGAAAATTCGGTTACCGAAATGCTATCGCGATAGAGAGAAGCGTTCAGTCGGAACGAATCGATTTTAGCGTTAAAATATGTAAAATCCTGGATTCTCAAGGATAAAACACCAAGCTCTATGTTGTGATGTTGAGAAAATAGTTGGTTCCGCTCAATTGATACAAGGCTTATTTCTGTTTTGCCAGCAGGAAGTTCGGTATTAAAAAGCTTTGAGTAATAATCAAGATTTTCAATATTTATTGTCAAATTGAGTTTACGCAGGTTTTCGGTGATTATCTCAGACAAATCAGCATTATTATTCGGAACTTTGATAATGCCCTCAATGCAGGCGTTGTCATTATCACGGGCGAATTCAATTTTATTGATTTTGATGCTCGTTCCACTTTTATCCCAGCTCAGAAACGAGGAAATCGAGACATTATCAGCAATTGCAGACCCTCGTCTTGAAAGATTCTTGATTTCCGAGTCAATTTTCGCTTTCCCGCTTTCGCTTCCCCCTGAAACAAGAATGCTCCCATTGGCAACACCGTCGAAATCGAGAATTTCATAGAACTCGGGAAATATTCTGCGCAATCGTTTAAAATCCCTGATATTGAAATCAATATTCGCTTCGATATTAGTGTTTTCAGTAAAATCCTTGAGGTTAATCTGCGCATCCTTCTTAAATTCAAGCTTAAAACTATTTACCTGAATAATATTGCCGAATTCGTCTTTCAAACTGCCATAAACGAGAATCTGATTATCGCTGAAAACAGCTTTTAGCAAGTAATCTGCGGATGGAATTACTGCTGGAGCAATATCCTTCAATAATTCAAACTGCTCGTCAGAGGAAAGTATGATTTCGCCGTTGAGAGTTGAGATTTTACCTTCAGAAAACTCAGAAACATCGAACTCAAGCAAGTTTATTTGCAGCCGTCGCTTTATCTGCTCATCATAATCCTGAATCCAGTTGCCAGATTCGATTTTCAGCATACCGTTATCGAAAGTTCCGAAACCGGTAATCAGAGGAATATCGATTTCATTGACACGCGCATTAACAACTTCGACATCGTACTGAAAATTACTGTTAATAAACAGGTCAAGGTTGATAACACCGTCGATTAAGCCTGTTATCGAGCCCTCTGTAAATGGAAACCCTCGAATTAGCGCGGAAATGGATTTAACATCAAAATTGACAAGCTGGCATTCCGTTAAACTGAGTGTATTCGTGCTTGAAGGTGCGAGATTTAGTGAGCCATCAATGAAAATAAGGTTCTTGCCGAATTCAAGACGACCGATAACGCCGATTATGCTTTTTTTCTGAGACCTGCTGAAATCGACAATTAATCCCTTCGTCGTATTTTGACCCGCGATAACCATGGAATCGATACCAAGTTTCTGGTCTGTCCAGCGCGCATCGAATGCAAAGTCAGATTTCGTAAACGTTTGCTGCGATGCTGTCGATGAAACCTCTGCAGGTTCAACGCTTCCGAAAGTTCCTTGAATCTCAGCAGCGTTTGCGATAATTCTGCCTGAAGACCAGAGAGTGCAGGAAAAATCCGTGAACTTCAGCGAATGGCGTTCATAATCTATTGATAAATCGATGTTTTTCAGGTTGACCGCCGGCAGAATCTCAGGCAGTTTCAATGTTTTCCGGCTTCGAAGATAAGTCGAAAGGTCAAAGTCGACTTTGCCGTCCTCAATCTCAATAATCCGAATCCACTCGTTTTTACCTTTGAGCATGCTCCAAAATGAATAATAAATCGATATTTTGCTAAGATGCGACTCTGCACTGTTGGTTTTATCGAGAATAGCAACGTTGTACAACTGGAAATGATTGATGTAATTGCCTTTTACCAGGTCAATCTCGACGACAGAATTGAATTTGCCACTTAAAAATGTCTCAATCTTTGATTTAACGATAGGACCAAGCCAATAACCCCTCAAAGCATAGCTGGTAACAAGAAAAATCAGCACAATTGCGATGAGTTTAAGCCAGGTAAATTTCCGTACTCGAACACCATCATCCTGAACTTTAGCATCAATCAGAGCAGATATGTCCTTTTCGTCCTTCAAGTCCGAAAAACGGTCGAAACGCACATCAGCAATAGTTTTTGGAATCTTTTCCGTCATTGCACTTCATATTATTGTTTAAACTTATTATACATAATTAGGTAAAAAAAGAATGAAGCATTGCAGCATTTGATTTGTTAAACTATTTTTTGTCTATTCTGCATACGCAAATTATTGTAGTTTTGCATTGCTCAAATAGAATACATCAACTAACCAGGAAAATTGATTTAAGATAAACAACCTTGTAACCTGAGAAGCGTAACATTGTTTTGTCAACAGCATTTGCCGACTTGAAGGTATCGTCGCCAAGGTTTTTGTAACTCTGACGACGATAGCTGAAGAAATTCGGAAAAAGCTGGCAAATTATGAACATGCTCATACTGGTAAGCAAGGAAACATTTTTATAAATTTTTTGCAAAGGAGTTCCAATGAGAACTGTATCTCTCTCGATTCTTGTTTTAGTGGTCTTTGCACTGGTTTCGTGCGTACCGCCAGCACCACCGACCAAGGTGCAGCCTGACGGCAACGTTATCGGCAAAGTTATCACCGAATCTGACACGCAGTCCACAATCAAAGCATGGGGTCAAGGTCCAACCCCTGAGATTGCGAAATCTCAAGCTCTTGAAGCAGCGGCAAAAGCAATGGCAAAAGACACTGCAATGAACATTAACAAGGTTACGAACGACAGCGGTTGGAATCAAATTGTCAACAGAACATGCGCCCTCAACAATGAAACTGCAAGACCCATAAGACTTCAGGGCGGGTACAGATGGGAAGGACAGGTTGTATGCCAGCGTCAACAACTGCTAACATGGTTGGCAGACCAAGGTTACTCGGTAACAGCCGTTACCGAAAAAATCACATTGCCAAAGCTTTGTATCATTCCTTCAAGACTTTTTGGCAAAACTGAAAATCTTGATTTGACCGAGGACGAAAAATACATTCTTTCAGGTGCTAGCGAGCTTCTACGAGACAGGGCTTCAGGTTTCCAGATTGACGACTACGTTACCCTAATTCAGGGCTGGAAAGGCTCGATAACTGGTGATGCAACAGGTGACATTGACATTAATCCTGAATTCGCAATTGAAGCCGATATGTACATCACTTTCGACGCAAAAGTTGCAAAAGCCGGTGCTCGTTACATGCAGGCAAGCGGAACTTTCCGGGCGGTTTTCGTCTCAACAGGTAAAACAGCAGGTGATTCAAGAGGAACATCTGAGGAATTGGAAGATAATCCTGCCAACCGCGATGACGCGCTTATTTCATGTGCGAAAAACGGTATCGACCAGATTTACGAAGACATGATGAAAAACTGGAAACAGGAACTTGAAAAAGGTTTCTACTACAGAATCATCTTTACAGGAGTGGAAAACGAGATTAAAGGCTCGATTTATAAGGCGTTGCTGACTTTAAGATCGCCAGCAGGATATAATCCAAGCCAGAACTCGTTTAAGAACGGCAAACTCGACATTTCAGTTTATGTCAAGAACGAACTTGGCGAACCTATGCTGATGTTCGATGCGGTAAACGATGCTTTGAAGGGCTACGGCTTGAAGATTGAGGATACAATGCTCGAACTTCGTCATGCTCTGGCATATCAAATAGGCAAGACGAATTAGCACCCCCTGTGTCGAATAATTTTGGAGAGATTAAGGCGTCGAAGGAAACGGCGCCTTTTTCATTGCAGACTTTCTGCTTTTAGTTTACATCACGGTCAATAGGGCATGCAAGCATGATTTACTTTACGCAACTGTCAATAGGTCATGTAAACATGCTGAGCTTTTCAACATCTGCAATAGGTCAAATAACTCTTGAATCCTATTGTAGATGCTGTGAGGTAGGTCAGACATCCCTGCCTGACAATCCACATCAACATTGACAGGCTAGGAAGCCTGTCCTACGCTTGCGTACATAATGTCAATGCTGTGAGCTTCGACTTAGCTCAGCTGCCTGAGCGTAGTCGATGGCAGGTTTACCTGTTTATTTTGCTCGTTGGTTTCCCCAGATTATTTTATGAAGCTGAAGCTGCAATCTGCAATTCAATTTATCCTCAAGCATCCATTCCGCCAAGTCCATAGGTTTTTGCGTGTTTTGACAAGGTGAAAGCAGGATTTGCGTCCTTTTCGCAAGTTCATATTCGACAATAATCTGCTTTGCCCATTCATAATCTTCTTTATCCGTAACAACGAATTTTACTTCATCTTTCAGCGTCATGAGATTCAGGTTTTCGTAACGATTTCTGTCGCACATTCCTGAGCCAGGCGTTTTCATATCCAAAACAATTCGCACACGCTCATCGACATCAGCAACTGAATGATGTCCATTTGTCTCAAGTGTTACGAGAAATTGAATATTGCATAGTTTACACAGTAATGCGGGTGTATCCTGCTGTAACATCGGCTCACCACCCGTTACACATACCCTTGGCACCCCAAAATCTTGCACTTTTTTGACAATATCATCAACCGAAAGCAATTCACCCTCATCGTAGGCATATTTTGTGTCGCAGTATGTACAGCGTAGGTCGCAACCTGTCAGGCGTACGAAAGCAAACGGCAATCCCGCAAAACTGCTTTCACCCTGAATCGACAAAAATATTTCATTAACTTTGAGCATGTTACACTTCACAGGTAAACCTGCTTTTACTCACAGCATTGACAA
>JAIOTL010000281.1 GCA_021106775.1 Planctomycetota bacterium
AGACCGGCGCCATACAGATGCTCACGCCCTTCTTGTCGCCCAAGATTAAAAAAACGGCAGTTGCGCAGTTCCGCATGATGGTTCCGGTCTCAGTGCTGAGCGCTTTTCAAAACAACACTCCGGTCGTTGTGAAATTTATGCGATATGTATATTTATCAATAACTTTAACACCATTAAAATCATATTTATCATAATCCAATTTAATTGGATTTAACCGCAGTTCTTCAGCCGAAATTGCATCCTTGCCGTTGCGTTTTTCTCTTTTTTTCCAATAATCCTCTTTTAATTTTTTATAATATTCATACACACCAGGAATATTTTCATTTAACAGTGAAAATATTTGCGATGGCGCTGCAGGATTAAACAGTCTTTTTATTTGGTAAACAAAATCCTTGGAAACAAGCTCACGCGTATCTTTGTTTGTAGTTTTTAGGGTAAATAAATCATGGTTAAAATATTCAACTTCAGATTCTGTTAAATTATAGTATTTATAGTTTCCTTCTTCGTCTTTTGCAAAACAAGGGTGCGGAGCATAATAAATTCCTTTTTTGATTTTGATATCTAAAAAAATCTCGATTTTATTAAGCTCCTCCTCGCTAAATGCGGGTTCTATCTCATTCAAAAGTCGTTTTACTTCGGTTTTGGATAAATCCTTGCCAGTTTCCTTCCAGCGATAGGTGAATTTGGGCATTGTCTCAGCAACTTGAGGAATTAGTTGATAAGGTCGTTTTAGCGGATGATACGTCAAAGGCGATTCATATATCACACCCATAATTGCAGCTTCGTTAGAAGAGTATGAAATTGCAGGGTCTAAAGTTAAAGGAAGAGTACTAAAGGATATACAATGAGTATTTTCGGCTTTTAACGGCGGCAGTTCAACATAATCCGATTTATCAGCATCTTTTTGCCCACCGGTGATGTAGCTGTCTGAGTTCAAAATAATGACAACAGCAAATAACAAAATAAACACGATTCTCGTTATCGATTTCATCGTATATCTCCAACAATTGACCTAAATATTTATTTATTATACACTATTTTTTTACAGAATCAAGGCTGCTGAATACCTTTCATCGTAAGTGAGATTCGCTTCCTGCGCACATCAACCTCAAGCACCTCAATATTCACTTTCTGCCCAACCTGCACCACCTCCGACGGATCATCCACAAACTTATCCGCAAGCTGAGAAATATGCACAAGCCCGTCCTGATGCACGCCGACATCCACAAAAGCACCAAAATTCGTTACATTCATTACAATCCCCGGAATCTGCATGCCTTCTTCAAGGTCGCCAATTTCCTCAACATCAGCAAACTTGAAAATCTCAAATTTGCCGCGAGGGTCACGCCCGGGTTTGTTCAATTCATCAATAATATCGATGATAGTCGGCAGACCAACGCCTTTTTCATCATCTACAAAATCATTTGCTTTAATTCTGTCAATAATTTTCTTCTGCCCGATGAGTTCAGGCAAGCTCACCTCAAGCATCTTCGCCATCTGCGATACAATCTTATAACTCTCAGGATGCACAGCAGTATTATCCAGAATATTGTCACCCTCACGAATGCGCAAAAATCCTGCACATTGTTCGTACGTTTTCGCACCCAAACCCTTAACTTTCTTAAGTTCGCGCCGATTCTTGAAAAAACCGTTCGTATCCCGATGAGCTACAATATTTTTAGCTGTTTTCTGGTTCAAGCCCGAAACATAGCTCAAAAGTGCCCACGATGCGGTATTCAGGTCAACTCCAACAGCATTCACGCAATGTTCAATAACCCGGTCAAGAGCAGCTTTGAGCTTTTTCTGGTCAACATCATGCTGATACTGCCCAACGCCAATCGACTTCGGATCAATCTTCACAAGTTCAGCAAGCGGGTCCTGAAGCCTACGAGCAATAGAGATTGCACCGCGCACCGTAACATCAAGCTTAGGAAATTCCTCACGTGCAAGCTTTGAGGCGGAATAAACAGATGCGCCTGTCTCAGCAACAACAATCACCTCAAATTGCAAGTCTTTTGCCTGTTTTTGCAATTTCCTCAAAAAATCCTCTGTTTCCCTGCTTGCAGTCCCGTTACCGAGGGCTACAAAATGTAAATCATGCTTTTTCAGAAGTCTTATCACTGTATTTGATGCACCTGCAACATCCAATTTTGGTGCAACAGGATAAATTACCTCGTCTTCGAGGAATGTGCCTGTGTCGGATATCGCAGCACATTTGCATCCAGTTCGATATCCTGGGTCAAGTCCTAAAACGCCTTTTGCGCCAAGGGGTGGTGAAAGCAGAATCGGCACAAGATTTTTCGCGAAAACCTCAATTGCATCCACGTCAGCATCCTCAGTTAAATATTTCCGCGTTTCTGTAACCATCGACGGATAAACCAGTCTGTTGTAAGCATCCACAATCGAATCTTCAACCAAATCGGTAAATGTTGGATTAACAGGAAGCAGAAAATTTGGTTTAATTTTCCCAGATGCCCCTTCTTCATCGACTTCAAGCTTCACGTTCACCGCTTCCTCGCGTTCACCACGGTTTCCTGCAAGAATTCTGTGTCCAGGAATCTCTTCAAGCTTATATTTCGCACCATCAAGGTCTTTGAATTTCCCTGTTTCATCCGTAGCATTCACCGCAGTATAATACGCAAGCAAGCCCGTATCCCAGAAATAATCGCGAATCTCAGCACGAACTTTAGAGTCATGTGCAATCTCCTCGGCAATGATGTACGAAATCCAGAGTTCAACCGTTTCAATGTCAGGTAGCTCCTTCTCTTCATCAATATATTGTTCAAGTTCGCTGCGGTCGGTTAACTCACCTGACATAATCTTCATTGCTGGTTCCTCAAGACCTTTCTCACGCCCAATCTGCGCTTTTGTCCTTCGTCTTGGTTTGTATGGTAAATACAAATCCTCAAGCTCATGCAAAGTTTCAACAGCATTTATTTGTTTCTCAAGCTCTTCTGTAAGTTTCCCCTGGTCCGAAATCGACTTCAGAATATACGTACGCCTGTCCTCAAGTTGAACCAGCTCATCAAATCGCTTCTCAATGCTCTCAATCTGACTCTCATCAAGCGAACCTGTTAATTCCTTTCGATAACGCGAAATAAACGGGATTGTATTTCCTTCGCTCAAGAGCTTTATCGTGGTTGTAATGCTGTTTAATGAAATACCAAGTTCACCAACAAGCCTGACAATCAGATGCGTATATTCTTCGAAATTCTTTGCTTCCATTGTATCCTCAGGTTTTTCCAAGTATTTTACAATAATTGATTATTACTACAATTGCAGACTTTCTGCTTTAAGATTACATCAACGTCAAAAGGGCATGCAAGAATGCGTTTCTTTACAACACTGTCAATAGGGCAAATAGCTCTTGAGTCCTACTGTCAATGCCGTGAGTAAAATGCAGGCTTGCCTGCCCTACTGTCAATGCCGTGAAAAAAAAGGCGGAAAGTCCGCTTTACCTGTTATGTTTGATTCTGGGAAATCCCTTAAGCATAAAATATTTTTTTACATATCCCTGCAAATCAGATAAAATAAAATAAATTTAGTAATTACTTGGATAATGTATGAAAAACAAAGGCTTTACGCTTGTTGAAATGCTCGTTGCAACGTTCATCTTTTCTCTACTCGGTTTAGGATTAGTTTCGCTAATGCGCGAGAGTAACAAAATCTGGCAAGACCAAGAGAGTGTAAAATCGTCTTACAGCAAGGCGTTGAATGTTATTTCACAGATTTCAAACGATTTACAGAGCATGGTTACAGATCCGAATCAGAACGGAAGGTTGATTATTGCTCGCGATCCAATTGGCAGATTTATTGTCGTTTTTACAAAGTATCTTCGCTCTGATGTTCAGGACCCGATTTTCAGGAACTCAGGTCTGGGACTGGCATATCTTGACACTGATGACAACCCATGGAACCAGAAAAGCAATGAAAACTCCGGTTATGCTCATTATTTTTACCCAAAATCACCTGGAGTGCTGCTTTTGCCCACAACTGGTAAAGCAGAAGTCGCTTACATCTTTTCGCCATATCCGCGTATGAAAATCACGCTGCATTCCGGTGATGAATACGAAGGTGAACGAATTCCTGACCCAAATACAGAAACATCGGGGATAAACTTCTTTGATGAGGATAAAATTTCTTTGAAAGTTACTTCGGGGAGAAATCAGGGCACGATTTTGTTCGAAAGAAACCAGGTTCTAAAGCAGAAATATTTGGGTTATCCGTTGTATCGCGGGTTTGTTACCCCGCCTGGCGCACCTGTGGACGATGATATTGCGGGTTCAGGCTCATTATTCTCCGATTTTGTCGCGCAAGACAGAAATGTTCATATCTGGATGAATGATATCCGACCAATACTCAATCAGATTCAGGATTCAGGTGTTTATGATACTGGTGATTTAGCATCCTGGCTTTATGATTTCGCTCCTGACTTGGATCTGAAGTATGTTTCATTTGCAGATGCTGTGATTTATGTTGGTGTGCAATATTGGTATGATGGTGATGCTGCGAGAAATGGCGAAGGCGCAACATGGGTGCCAAACGATTTCCCAGATATGTATGAAGAAATTCCACCTGCTTTATTCTTTGACTCATCCAGAGGTGGATTTCCAAGCGCATTGCGACTAACGGTTACTGCGATGCCCACACAGGGTTCGCTTAATGTCGGCAGTCTGTCAAGCGATATTTCATCAGCTGAAGAAACGATTCGAATATCAGGAGGTGGTGTACTGCCAAATCCTGTCGACGGTTTCCCATTTGTGCTAATTGGCAATGAATGGATTTATTTCACTGAAAAAAGCGGAAAACGATTGACTAATTGTTATCGTGGTACACGCGGAACGTTTGCGACGAGCCATCCAGCGGGGACGCCAGTTTATTGGGGTACGACTTTACAGAAAATTATCCCAATACTAAAATAAAATTAACTCAGGCATCAGCTTGTTTTCCGCGATACAGAATATATAAATCTGCTAAGACCTCTATAATCTTTTGAATGAGTTTATCTTATGAGCAGCAAACTGCGGATTTCACGTAAACATCTTGGAGTTGAACGCAAATTATGTGTTCTTCTGATTTTTATTCCAATGTTGTTATTCGGTTGCTCGAACACACTCGAAAGCGACGTGAATAACAAATATTTGCTCGATTACAACGCACTACAGGATCTTTATCGCTCGGTTATTGAGAAAGTCAATCCGTCAATTGTCGCAATTAGCACGCAGAATTCTTATGACGTCGGCTTCGGCACAGGTGTGATTGTCGATGCATCGGGTCTGATTCTCACTTCGGAACATGTGGTATCAAACGCTAAGAAGATTAGCATACTCTTGAGCAATCAGAGGATTTTTGAAGCTAAAACGATAAGTGCGGACGAGA
>JAIOTL010000146.1 GCA_021106775.1 Planctomycetota bacterium
GTCTGGATATGATTATGGACGGCAGCATGAAAAAACTCATCGATGACCTGCGCGCGTGGGAAAAAGCCGAACTCCTCGCCAACTTTTAGGTGCTTGGCATGAAATAAATCCTTGTTTCTGCCCAACATGTTGTCTGTCTGTGCGTTAAATTTATGCGAAAAATGCATATTGTTTTCGATGTTGCTCAATTTATGTTATACTGTATTGCATATTAGGGGTTTAAGGTGAAAAAGGTTAACATACTGGTAATTCTTTTGTTTACACTATCCGTCAATCTTGCTGTTAGTGATGATAACAAAAATTCTAATAAAGTTATATTTTGGCAGAAATGTCTTTCAAATGGTGAGACTGCAACAATTTATAAAAAAATTACAACCCGAATTGTTACAATAGAGGATTTCGAATCTGATCTACATCCTAGACTACATCCAATTTTGGGGGAATATACTGATCAACATTATAATTTGCATTTATCTGATTCTCAGAAAATTATTTGGAGTCTTTTATATTCTTATCCGAATGCTATTCCTTCTCAATTGTTTGAGAATAGGTTTATTGTCCATGATATTATATTAGTAAATAATATTTTTTATATATTGTATTCTCACAATTATAGTATTTTTTATGAAATTCTTAGTAAAAAAAATAATACATGGGAAAAGTATGCAAAAATTGAAATAACAGAGATATTTGATCCTGTAAAATCAGGTAATCTTTTTCAGACGGATTCTGGTTTATACGCAAATATCCAATACGTTGTTGGAAAGGAACTTTGGCTGATTTCTAAAAATGATGGTGCTATTGTTCTTTGGGCTGATGGTGTCAATAGAAAAGGAAGAGAGAAATATTATCGACGTGAATATCGCAGAAAACTAGCCAAAATAGAAAGGGAAGAGAGAATGAAGGCGGAGAAGGAGAAGGAAGCGAAGGAGCTGAAAGAAAACGGAGATGAAAGAGATAATAACGCTGGGAATGACAAAGAGGGCAACGGGGGCAAGGGTAATGAGGAATCAGAAAATTCTGTCAATGGCATGAAAACTGATGCGCCGATGAAGGAAATCGCTGAAAACAACAAATCTGAACCTCCTGACACTCAACATAATGCTGATAATGCAAAAAGTAACGCAAAATCCCGAACCAGCAAGGAATCGGATTTGTATAAAAATGCAAATGATAAGAAAAACGCTGAGAATGAAAAACTACCCGAAAACAAAAAGTCAGATGGTACGGATTCAACACTCATAATTGTTATAAGTATTGCTTTTCTGGCTCTTCTATCATTAATAATAATTCGACGAAAATAGCATGAAGGAAAAAGAATGAAATATTTTGGATTATTCCCATTATTATTCATCATTATATTCGGAAATACATTAATTGCTGAAAGTGAAAAAACTTCCGAAAAAACAATATATAAAAAATATCTGCCTGCTGGTGAGTTAATCAAATTAGTTCGATTGAAGAATAGTGCAACGAATACATATGCTTATTCCTTCAATCTTTACATCACTGATGACTCAGACGAAGATAAGATATGGTCGAAAAACATTTTGCATTACGATGTAACCAAAGACTTCGATGTTGAGAAAGTCCTTGTTTTTCACAATGTCAGCAGATTCAATAACAATCTGTTTCTGGTTTATACTTTCGAGAATAGAATTAAATATGACACAATCAAAAAAGAATCTAGATTTTGGAAAGAACCAACATCAAAAGAAATTCCGAGTGAATTATCAAAAACCGGTGTAAATGATGCAAGCATATTCACGACAGATACAGGAATATATGTTTATCTGGAAAACTCTGAGAATGTGAAGGAGTATTGGCTTGCGTCTGCTAATCCACCTAAATTGCTCTGGACAAGCAAAAATGAAAAGAGTCGAAGCACAAACACTTATCAGGATTGGCTTGAGCATATTAAAACTAAAGTTGCTAAAGCAAAAAAGGCTGAGACAAAAGCAGAGAATCAGCAGACGCGGGAATCTGCAAAGGATGATGACGATACAACTGACGATGCAGCTCAAGAAGATAATGCCGACTCAAAAAACGCTGATTCAAACAACAGTGGGTCAAAAGATGGTAAAAACACAAAAAATCCAGCGAATGCTGGGAAAGATGTTGACAGCACCAACAAATCTGACGGGTCTCGAAAAAGTGCGGATGCGCAAGCAAAAGATGTCGATTCGAACGATGTAGGCGACAATAAATCTGACAAAACCAATGATACCGAATTGAACGATGAATCCGATATTTTGACCTACCTCGGCATATCGTTGGCAGCAATCATCATCCTTACAATCGTCGTCCTTGTTCTCATCCCACGCCTTCGCAGAGCTTGATACTCATTCATGTTGAATAATTCACAAAACATCCTGGATTGCTACGTCAGTCGCTTCGCTCCTTCCTCGTAATGACAACGAGGGATTGACTGGCAAGATGCCTGTCCTACCGATAAGACTGGATTACTGCTTTCGCAGGAATGACAACGGAGGATTGACAGGCTAGGAAGCCTGTCCTACCAATACTTAAAACTTCCGGCACAATGCCCTACCACATTTTCCGAACTTATTAGCGATGACGATAAATGCGAACACAAATTAGCGTGAGCAAAAACACAACGAGAAAAACTAATTGAATATCATTTTGCTCATCACATGCCGACGTATATCCACAAAATCCGCCTGATGTCGATGACGGTTCTAATGTTGTGCCTGAAATTGCTGTCGACCAATTGGAGCTTCCTGCACCATTCGTCGCTCTGACGCAATACCAGTACGTTGTAGTCTTTGTTAAGTCCGAATCAGTAAAAGATGTTTTATCACCGTCGTAAACTTGCACCCAAGGACCAGTTGCCGACGAGCCTTGCTGAAGTTGATAACTTGCAGCCCCCGGCAAAGAATCCCAACAGATAAATATTCGCGTTGTTGCTGTATTATCAATTTTTAAGCCGGTTGGTGTTTCAGGCGTGGTCACAATATCATCCCACCACAGATTGTATTGATTGCCGTTGTCAGCATTATAAACTCGAATGTAATATGCACCGTAAGAAGGCACTTTGCATTCGATGAGTTCATTATCGGTTAAAGATGTCGAACTGCGCGTGCCTGTTGCAGGAGTAAACGAATTTCCGTTTGAATTGTATAATTCAATGTCAATATTACCCTGGATATGCGTAAACGTACATTCAATCTTAACTTGAGTGTGTCCTGCTTTGACGATAATTTTATACCAATCGTCATCTGCCTGAATCCCTTCACCGCTTAGAGTATTTAGCCATGTTTGCTCGTTATTTGATAAATTGTATGCTGCAGTATATACATTATTCGGTTCGTAATTGTCGTCAGGAATTGGCAGCGAACCCAGGTTTAATTTGCCATACCCGAATGTATTGTCTTTCCCTGCTGCTCCACAATCAATAGCCCTGCTTTCCAGAAAACTTCTAACTTGAGAACAATTATTAGAAGTATTTGAAGACCAAAAAACTGCTGCTGCCCCTGCTACATGTGGAGCGGAACAGGATGTACCGTAAAAATATCCATTAAGATATTGCTCGCTTGTTCCATCGGGTGCGCAAATATCAGGTTTTATCCTACCATCCATTGTAGGACCTCGAGAGCTGAAGTCTTCTATGATTGGCGGGTATGAGTTCCAGTCCCATTCGTCAATTGCACCCACCGTGAACGAGCCGGTAGCACTTGCAGGAGATACTATCGAATTCGAAGCATCAGCATACTCCAAATAATAATCCTCGCTGCAAAACAGTCGAAATGTCGATGAACCATTCGCACTATGTTTGTGAATTAGAACGAAATAAGTTCCGGTCGAAGTTGCTGTGTACGTTATTGTTTCGATAGGTTGCTGAGTTCCAGTTTGCATATTTTCACTGGAGTCAACCTGAGTCAAAGTGGAATCAAGCAGGTATAAGTCATAGTCCTGGTCGGAATTGCATAGACTGGTATCCCATGTAAGCCTTAGTTTTATTGTTTCACCAAATTGCAGTTCAATATCGTTTGTTTCGTCAGCACCGGAAAAACTGTTCCAGTCGTCGGCATCTGCATCACTCCAATTTCCAGTCCAATATTGATTGCATCCTTCGTTGCCAGCACAGTTTACCCATAATATTCCGTTTGCTTCAGCATCATTTACGATGTCGCAAAATTCTCCCAGTCCATCACCGAAATAGTAATTATCCCAGCCAAGTGACATTGAGATAATATCGACATTATTCGCGATGCAGTAGTCTTTGGCAGAATCAACCTCAGTAACTTCAAAAACATTAATCAACAAATATTCAGCATCCGGCGCGAAATCGTACGCTATGGCAGCACATTCGGTTCCATGGTCGTCTATTCCGGGAAATCCAAAACCTGAAAAATCTCTCGAAGTATAATTATTTGTAAAATCACCTGAAGCAATTAAATCGTTAATATGCTCAAAACCATCGTCTATAATCGCAATTTTAATTCCACTACCTCTATAACCTGCAGTTTTCCACATGGGACCGTTAACTTTGGTAAATCCTTCAGAGATTGTTAACTTCTTATCAGGTGTCCAAAACAGGCGTATACGATGAATGTCAGGAAACTCGGAAATAAGGTCGTTAAATCTATAGATTGGGATATAACCTTTAATCCATTTTTTGCCGAGATTCCCTTGATGAATCTCATATTTTTCAAGTATATCGGGCGATATGCTGTCTTCAATGTTATCCCTAAACTCAACAACAACGCGAACTTTGTAGGCTATTGTTTCTATGCCCTTTGAAGCAGCGAATTCGGCGAATTGTTCAGTATTCACCCGATAAGTGTAATATTTATCCATAAGATAGGGCAATGGAAACATAATTCGATTGTCGTATTTGTTTTTTAGAGAAAAAGCAGGCGTGAAATCGATATTTTTAATGCTTTTATCATCAGAATTGGTGGTGTTTTCAGTTGTTGCGCGGTTGGAAATATCTCCGGAACAGCATGTAAAAAAAGCGGAAACCAAAATTATGAGGATGAGTTTCTTTGGTGATAATTTCTGCATATTAACCTCTTATATCTAAGTCATATTTTTAACACATTTGACTAACATAGCATAAAACATCTCGATTGAGTAAAACAATTCTTCTTGTGAATTTCACAGTTTTTTTGTTGTTTTTACTATGTAATGAATGATTCTTCGGAATTTTGTTGAGAACTCCCTATCTGATTATACTGGAGTTAGCGGTCGGAGAAGGTTGCAAGAAGCTTGTATCTGTAAGGTGTTTCAAGGATCAACGTGTTAATTGCGGTAGCGTAAACTCGACCATCCGCTCACTCCAGGAATTGATGTAAGATTGCATACTATCATGATTTTTTTGCTGAATTAAATCGCACAAGTGCTTCCCAATCGATTTTTCCATCAATGCAAAATCTGTCAGTAAAATCTCTAGTAAACATATTAATTACAACTGCATACTCATCAAAAAATTCATCATTTCGTTCTTTTGCCTTCGTTCCTAATGGTTCAATAATATCGATATACAGATTGGGATTGCCCGAAATAAACTCCCAAAAATGTTGTCCACAATATTTAAAATAATCACCCTTATCAAATTTAACATTTCTCCCATAACAGCAGCCATTTACAGCAACAACAACAATTTTCGACTTACTAGTTCTAAGAGTTATTTTAGCAGTTTTAAAATTCTTTTTTAACTCATCTAATTGTGACCTATTTCCCCAATTCGGTCCCGATTTAATTGAAACAATATATCTTATTCTGTCTTTTTCAAATTCAAGATCTATTCCTTTTGATGCAGACTTCCATCCACCATATACTTCAGAATTAATAAATATTGCAAGCCCTTCCAAAAAATCTCCGAAAATAGTTTCTTCTTGAGATGATAGATATGCTTCTAATAATGCTTTAACAAGTTCTTCAGAAGTTCTGATATTCTTAGCTTTGAACAAATATGGATTTTTTCTTTTAAGAACGTCGTTCAACTTTACTTTCTTTAATTTAGCGATACGATTCAAATGAAAAGTTGCGATGTTTTCTTCGACATACTGCTTAACCAAATTTAAATCCAAGTTATTCATGATTACCCAAATAATGTTCTTGATTTAACAACTTTCTCAAATTCCTCTTTCAATATATCAATATATTCGTTATTTACATCAATACCAATTGAGTTTCTGTTCATTTTTGCTGCGACCTTGTTCGTTGTTCCAGAGCCAGTAAAAGGGTCTAAAACGTAGTCATTCTCTTTTGTAAATAGCTTGATGAACCACTCAGGGAGCGATTCCGGGAAAGTTGCACTATGATTTTTATTTGCACATTCGGTTGCCATGTGAAGAACATTTGTTGGATATACCATATCGCGGTTCGCCCAGTTCTCAATCTTTTTGCCGAATCCGCTGCCAACCTTAGATTCATCACGTATTTTATCAGTATCACTTAGTTTTTTCAGTCTTGTTTTTGACCAATCTCCAACAGGAACCATGACAGTTTCCTGATACATATTGAATTTTCTGGTTTTGTTGAATTGCAGCAATTTCTCCCATGCATCGCGAAATCGGTTGGGCCATTTGCCCGGATATGAATTCTTTTTGTGCCAGATGAATTCTTCCGTCCAGAGCCATCCTTGTTTGCGCATCTCAAGAATCAATTCAATGACATATGTATGCCGTTCACCATTGAGTGCCTTTTCTTTGATATTGAGGATGAAAGTCCCATCAGGTTTGAGAACTCTGAGTAATTCTTCGGTAATCGGCATGAACCATGAGACATATTTATCAGGATGAATCCCACCGTAGGTTTGCTTTCGTGCATCAGCATAAGGCGGAGAAGTTACAATCAAATCAATTGAGTTTGATTTCAGATTCTTTAGAACATCTTTACAATCACCGAGAAAAAATTCTGTTTCAGTCATAATATATTCTCGTTTTATAAATTATATTTTATCAAACAACATTAATCAACGTTATCTATTTGTGTAATAGAAAATGGCATCAAGGATGTCACATGCGGGTGGGGGTTTGGATGCCGAGTGTTTTGATGAGCGTGGACACAAGCTTTTGCAGTGCTTTGACAAGGTTCATACGCGCTGACGTGCTTTTCTCGTCGACAGTGATGAATTTCCGCACCTTCCAGAGCCGATTGAACCAGTCAGCGATGTCAAGCAGGTATCGAGCGATTATTGCAGGCTCAAACTGCTCGACCGCCTCCCGAATCCTGTCCTCGAACGCCAGCATGTGCTTAAACACTTGTTTTTCCTCAAACGAATCGAACACTTCTGTGTCAAACTCCGCTGGTATCTCGTTTCCGAAGTTGCGCATAACAGAATTCATTCGCGCATTTATCATCTGCACGCGCGGACCCGTGTTACCCTCGAACTTAACAGCATCTTCGCTGCGATAATCCACCTCCTGAGTCCGATTCACCCGGAGCATCTCGAAGATTATTGCGCCCATGCCGATTTGCTTGGCGAGTAGCGTTGTATCCTCGATATTTTCAGGAGAGCGTGCATCGATAATCTCCTGCGCCTGCTCCGCGTTGTTTTTCAGGAAATCGCTGAGCAGAATCACGTTGCCTTCACGGTTTTTCATGATTTTACCCGCAACTTTCACCGCGCCAAACGGAATATGCACACAATCATCCGCCCAGTCGAATCCGAGCTTTTTCAACACTTCGCGCATCTGCTGAAAATGCTGAGTCTGCCGCGCATCAACCACATACAAATTCTTATCAAAATTGAAACTGTCCTTGCGGAACTTCGCTGCGGTGATGTCCCGAGTAACATAAGTTGTTCCGCCGTTTGATTTTATAATGATTGCAGGCGTTTTTTTTCGCTCCGATGTCGATAATTTGCGCACCTTGGTCAAGTTTCATGATTTTCTTCTGACGAATCAGCTCAAGCATCGCAGGCATCTTGTCTTCGTAGAATGCCTCGCCGTGATAATGGTCAAATTCTATGTCCATCTCAGCATAAATTTCTTTGAGCCGACTTATGCTGAGATTACGGAATTTCTGCCAAATCGTCCGAATTTCCTCATCCCCCTGCTCAAGCAGCGAAAAAGTTTTACGTGCCAACTCGGTTACAGATTCAGGGTCATCTGCTGTCCGCGGATTCCCCAGATATTCATCGTTCGCAAGCTTCTGCGCCAAAATTTCATCAGATTTTTCATTATCGTCGATGTCAAGTGCGCGTTTTACGTCCCAGTCAGCATTTTCATCGCGTGAACGCATCCGTGCTTTCTCCGCCTTCATTCGCAGCGAATATTTTCGGTAAATGGTCTGAAGCGCGAGAATCGGCTCATCTTTAAGCACCGCATCGTCGCCTTCCTGTTGATATGCGTACACAAGCACGCCAAACTGTGTTCCCCAATCCCCAAGATGATTGATGCTGACAACATTCGCATTCGCAAGTTTCATCATGCGTGCAATGCAGTGTCCAAGCGAGGTTGCGCGCAGATGCCCAATGCTGAATTCCTTTGCAATATTCGGGCTGGAATAATCCACAGTAACAGTTTTACCGCCAAAAACGTCAACTTTGAAATCATTTTGTTCAAGTTCAGAAACACTTTTGAACGCAAGTTCTGCAAGCGTTCGTATGCTGAAAAAGAAGTTTATGTAAGGTCCTTTCGCTTCAATTTTCTCAAAATCCTTTCCCGACAGCTTTTGCACGAGTTCCTGTGCAATTAGTGCTGGATTTTTACGCATAATCTTTGAAAGCTTGAAACATGGGAAAGCAAGGTCGCCCATTTCGGGGTTCGGCGGAATCTCAATAAACTCAAGGATTTGCTCACCCTCAAGCTCTACGTTTTCAGTCAATTTCTCAGCTACAATATTTTTCAGTATGTTCATTTTGTTCCTAAATTTGTTTCCGGTGAATCATAGAATATTAAACAGCTCTGACAACCAATTCGTTCAAAAGTTCATGCGAAATTTCAAAAAGCATTCACAAACAAATTCTATTCATTCACATCGGAATTAGTATAATTTCTTAAAATAATTTTCTGGAGAGTAAAATGAGTGCAAAAAAATTAATTGTCGTTTCAAGTGAGGATAATAATGGGCTTGAAGGCAATGTTTCGGGACATTTCGGTGGATGCCCTTTCTTCACTCTGATTGAAGTTGAAAATAATGAAATTAAGGAGCATCTTGTTGTTGAGAATCCGCACTTTCAGCTTCATCAGCCTGGCATTATTCCTGAATACATCAAAAGCCTTGATACCAACGTTATAATATCGGGTGGAATGGGAGCGCGCGCACAAAAGCTGTTCAATCAGTTTGGCATCGAGCCGGTTACAGGAGCATCAGGCAAAATCGAGGATAACGTGAAAGCTTATCTGGCAAACAAACTCAAAGGTGCTGAACCCTGCAGACACAATGAGCACGGTTGTGGACATGACCATTAACATCAAAAAAATATTGCTAATTTATTCTGTAACAATGAACAAAACTCAATCAATTCATCTACATTGATTAGCAAAAAACAACATTTGAGGTAAAATTGAAAAAAAACAGCACAAAACTTTTTATAATATCAGCTCTGCTTGTTTTGACAGCAATTTCCTGCTCGGGTGGTAGTAAAATGGAATTAAAAATTCTGACAACTTCACCATTACCTGACGCAATTGAATCTGTAAGATACCCGACATCGAACACAACACCCTTTATATTGGAATCGGAAAATGGAATAGAACCGATAACCTGGTCATATGGAAATTTTGTACCGATGCAACCTCTTGGACTGTTTTTTGATTCAACAAACAAAATTAGCGGAATTGCAGCTTTGGGAACAGAAGGGGATTACACATTTGACATTACAGCACGAGACTCAGCGGGAAAAACATCCACTGTAAATTTCGCCTTGAAAATCTGGAAGAAAGTTACACTTGAATCTCCAGCTGATTTGCCTGTTGGCTTGCCCGGTCCTGCAACATATGATTATAACTTTATAGTCTCAGGAGGTTCAGGCGTATATACATTTTCTGCAGGTTCTAATCTACCAAATTGGCTCACGCTTAATCCTGCTTCTGGCAATCTTAGAGGAATCCCTCCTTCAAACGCCATTGGTCAATCTTTCTCGTTTGACATTACCGCCACCTGTTCAACCTATGCGGAAAACAAGGATACAAAAACATACTCACTTTCAATTTCACCCGCGGAAATCAAGAATTTTACAGGACCCGAAGAAGTATTCGCATATCAAACCGTTTTAGTAGAGTTCGATTTAACAAATCATGGAAATTCGTCATTCTCAATTTCAAACGACAATTTCAGCTTTACTCACGGTGCAGGACCAATAGGCAACGTTGACGGACAATATAATGCGATTGCATCCTTGAGTAATCCGACTCAGGTCGCAGGCAATACTACGGAAACATTCGGTTACCATATTTCGGTCAGTCAAAATCCTACAAAAGCAAGTTCAACGATGCCAATTACTGTAGATTTAGAGGTGGATTTCGTCTATAGCGGGTCACCTATGCAAACTAGTGCTCCCACTCCAGTTCACTGGGCTTGCCGAATATGGGAATCCATGCCAAACATGCCTAGCAAACGGCTCTGGGGTGCAGCAGCAGCATTAGACGACCATATCTATTACTTCGGAGGTATGGACGATGCTGGGGATGCAAAATATACGATATATGATTTCGATGTCGTAAATAACACCTGGAGCACATCTTCCGTTTCATTGCGTTCGAAGTCACTATGGCATGCAGCGGTAACTGTTGGCAGCAAAATATACATAATTGGCGGAAATGATCGTATTAACGGATATAATAGAGTTTACGAGTTTAATCCTGCTGTTCCAAGCATCACAAACGTTGGGTTGTTGCTGCGTGAAAGATACATGTGTGCTGCTGCAAGCAACGGAACAGAAATTTTTGTTCTTGGTTCCTGGCAAAACGGTTCCATTGAAATGTTTAACACTTTGACCAATACATCAACCGGAAAAACCGCAACAACTTCTGGAAATCATGGCAGATTCTTGCACCAGGCAGTTTACTATAATAATAAATATTACACATTTGGCGGAAGTTACATTGACCAGTACGAAGGTTATGACACTGTTTACGAATTTGATGCAACTGCCGATACTCTCACGCTTAAAACCAAACTTAATCATAAAGTTACCGGACATGGTGTTACATTACTCAATAATAATGCATTTGCCATCTGCGGAATTGCATCCATTGCATCCGGCGCAAAGAACTATTTCCAAAGATATAATCTTGATACATTTACGGTTCAAGATTGCGGATACTATCCTGAGAACCTTTACGGTAATAGGTCGGTTACAGTTGATAATAAGATTTTTAACATTGGAGGTGCTTCAACAAATACAGCAACTGCAACATACAACATGAGAATGATTGAATTTAACTAAGACCCGATAAATTCTTGCATAGATTTATTGTTTATTGCTTGAATGCTAATTTTCAGAATTAACTTTTGCAGTTTGAATTGTAATAGGCAAACATTTATGGGATATTAAATTTGCAGGAATTTTTTCTGGAAAAAAATATTTGAGTGAAAAATTTTTAATTTTGATATTGGATGGAACAAATGTAGGTTTTAATCTCTTAATGAAAATAAATTGATAATGAATATGAAAGGGAGGGGATATGAAAAGATTAGTTTTGATGATTCTGATTATGGTAATTTTTCCTTTTGCAATGGGATTAACGTCATGTTCATCAGATGTTGTCCTTAAGATTAAGACCTTGTCGATTAAATCAGCATTGGAAAACAGACCTTATTACCTTGAGCTTGAGGCTGAAAACGGATTCAACTACGTCTGGACATTTACCGATTTTGACCCAATTGCCCCTGAAGGTCTTGTGTTCGATACAAACGGCGTGATTTATGGCTCTGCTGCTGAGGGTGCTTTCGGTACATACACTTTCAAGGTAATTTGCAGAGATGCGCGAAAAGAACAGGTTTCTGCGGAATATACGCTGGATGTTTATCCTGCAATCGAAATCGGGGATACTGAATTTTCAACTGAAGTCGGGGAAATGTTCGATGAAACATTGACATATGAAGGCGGTTCCGGTTCAGGGATTTATTGGGTGGTAGACGAGAATGTTCCAACCTGGATTACATTTGACCAAAATACCGGCCAAATCAGCACGGCTGAGGTAATCGCTGACACTGAATCTGGTAAAACATTCGAATTTGAAGTTAAAATTATCGACCAGGAATTCAGCGAGAATAGTGATACCAAAACAGTGATAATCCACGTTGGTGCTTATTTCGATGGACTGATTGTACCTGGGGAATTGTTCCAAGAACAGCATCTGGCACTTGAATTCGACTTTGTGAACGGGAGGGATTATTTAATCAATAATTTTAATGCAGCAACAGAATTTACATCATTTAATGGAACTCCTGGAGACCGAGATGGAGAATTTATTGTTATGCCTTCTCCAGAAAACGCAGGCGAGTTAGAAGCAGATTCTTCAACAACATTTGAGGTTACTCTGGATGTTTCGAACATGCCTACAAAGGCTACTTCAAGCGAACCAGTTACTTTTACATTCACTTTCCAGTATGACACGCCCTCAGCTACTATAACTCAAGTATATACTTTTGAATTTGCTGTGCGAGTTTGGGAAGCGGTTGCGTCAATGCCTGGTAAACAAGCAGCTGGCGCATCTGCGATTTATAATAATCATATTTATTTTTTCGGCGGTATTGATGATAATTATGACGATGCTTTTGATATTTATGATTATGACATAACTGCTGACACCTGGTCAACTCTGCCGACAGTGCTTCCTGTTGGGTTGGTTTTAATGCAGGCTGTTGTAGTTGAGGATAAGATTTACATTGTCGGCGGAAAATCAAACAATAGCGGAGATGAATATAAGGATATTTACGTTTTTGACCCTGCGCAGGAGACAATTGAGATATACGGTGAGATGAATAACGAACGTTATGGCATGTCGGTTGTTGTAGTTGATGGAAGGCTTGTAATTATGGGTAGCGAGGACGACAGGTCAATTGAGATTTTTGACATTGCTTCGAAAACATCCGAAGATATGACAGCTCAGCTTACAGGTGGTTGTTTTGTTAATCAGGGCGCATATTGGAACGGAGGCTGTTATGTGTTTGCTGGGATTCCTCATAGACATTCCAGTGCGGTTGCCAACGTTGATAAATATAACCCGAGTGATGATACATTTGAGGCGATGGAGCCACTTCAGTTGGCAACGGAGGAATTTGCTGGTGCTTTACTTGGCAACTCGTTTTATATCATTGGTGGTTATAATGCTCTTTCCAGATTTGCTGAGGTTCAACGATATAATTTCGAGGATAATACCAGCGAGCTTTGCGGTAAATTCCCGTATAAAGTTGGAGATTCAAACGCTTCTGCAAGTGAAGATACGCTCTATGTTATGGGTGGAATTGACGAAAACGGTGATATCCTTGATACAGTGTACAAGATGGAAATGAAATAAGCAGCTCAATACAATAAACTTATGTGCCTGTACTTTTTGTGCAGGCATTTTTTTTAGCGGATTGTCTGTCTTTCACAAAACTTCCGTCGAATGTTTAATTATTGGCATAAAAAAACCCGGAATATTTCATCCGGGTTCATCATTTTTTAACGCTTGTCAGCCAAAACTTAAAATCCTTCCTGGACGCGTTGGTCGTAGATGACTTCTTCAAGCGAGTCGCGGTCAACGAAATCAAGCTGCTTCGCTCGTGCATTATCCAGTGCTAACCTACAGAAACGGTTGATTTCACGTGGAATCCCCATCGTCGCTTCCATGCAAAGACTCAGGATGTCAGCATTAAATACTTCGCCTGTGGGATGACCGGCAATTCTGAGTCTGTGCTTGATATAA
>JAIOTL010000461.1 GCA_021106775.1 Planctomycetota bacterium
TGCGAAATTTAGGCAAAAAATGATTCTGCATTCTTAAACAGTTGAAGTCCTTCACCCTCACCGATTTCCGATTCCTTACTCCAAAACGGACTGTTGTAATGATGCAAAAATCGCTCGGGATGAGGCATTAATCCGAGAATTCTCCCGGTTTTGTCACTGATACCAGCAATATCATACATAGAACCGTTGGGATTGTCTGGATATGCTGCATTTCCGCCTGATTTGTTAACAAACTTCAACGCGATTTGACCGGATTTTTCAAGCATCTCAACTTTTTGTTTTTCCTCTATGATGAATTTTCCTTCAGCATGTGCAACAGGAAGTAAAATATTGTCTAAATCTTTCAGGAAAATCGAATTATTGTTTGCAGGAATTTCAAGATGACACCATCTATCCTCGAATTTGTGTGAATCATTCCAATGAAGACTGGCGGATGTTTCAGGAAATTTTCTTAATCCGGGATTTGCAGTTGCTGATGTTTCCATATCTCCAGGCAAAATCCCAAGTCTGACAAGAACCTGAAACCCGTTGCAGATGCCAATAATAAGATTTTCACGGCTGACAAACTCTAGAAAAACATCATTGATTTTGTATTTGATTTCATTGGCAAAAAGTCTGCCAGCGCCTACATCATCGCCATAACTGAAACCTCCGGCAATTGCCAGAATTTGAAAATCCAGCAAAAGTCTCGGATTCTCAATAAGTTGATTTATATGAACTGAAACAGGATTGATGCCGACTAGCGAAAAAGCATATTCTGTTTCTTCGTTACAATTCGTGCCTGCTGCCCGTAACACAAGAGCGTTGATTTTTACCATATCTTTCCTGATGACTGTTGAATTCAATTCAGAAATTCTATCAGACGAACTGACTGTTGAAAATGACATTTTGAGGACATTCCTCACTTTTCTCTGTCAATCGCGATATTAGTTGTTTGATAATTTGTCTTCTTCTTTGGATGGACAGCTTGCCTCGATTTTGTCAGCTGCGATTACCTCCGATTTAAAGAAATAAGTGCCATACACGAAAATTCTGGCACCGATAAAAAGCTGAGGTTTTCTCGTTTTAGTACTGATTTTAACTTCAATTGAAGAAGCATTTATGGCACTTCTTGGGTGTTTATCGCTGATTTTGGCTTCGTTTGTTTCATCATTATAAAAAAATAAATATCCCTCGAAAATTCCTTCAATATCCTCGGTCATACTGGTTTTATCAGCAATCAATGTCGCAACATCATAATTCCGCACTGCGGATTCACTAAAGGCAAAAGCCAACAATGCAACCGAGATTGCAACCAATACTGAGACCAAAATTATTAAACGCTTGTTCATCTTGCACCTGAAATCAATTTTAATCGCTATAATAACTCATTGGCAGGGAATTAAGCTTAAGAAATTTGCCACAAATCCGATTCTATTGCTGACATTGTGCATTTGCATGCTGAATCAGCATTGTGAACAAAGGTTTATTGACCTTTAACCGATAATGAAATTTTTGATGAAATATTCTGAATATTGGGGGAAAAATGGATAAAGGAATCGTATTTTCAATAATTATTGCTGCGATTGTAAGCATCACCGCAGCGGTTTTCTGGGACGAGATTGTAAAAACACCCAAAGTTGAGGATGAAAAGGAATCTGATAAAAAATTCGAGAAAACAATTTTGCCAAATAAGAACACTGTACAATTCGATTTGCTCGATGTCATAGACACACCCTATAACAATAAAAAACCTAAAAAGTCAGAAAAGCCGGAAAGACAACCAAAACCAACAGCAACAAATCCGGTTAGAAATGCGAATAACACAGAGAATCTCGGAAATACTGAATTGTCGAATGTGAATCAATCCAACGTCAAGACACATATTGTAAGAGGTGGTGAATCACTATCGAAGATATCGAAGATATACTATAAGACCGAAAAACATTGGCCATTTTTGCAGAAATACAATCATTTACGTGATGATAAACTTGATATCGGTCAAAAGCTGCTGATACCCGCTAAACCCGAGAATTAACACCAATTTACATCTTTTATTATAATCTGATACTAAACCTCATTTGATAAATCACTACATGCATTTTTCATCCTGGCACAAAAACTATTCAATGAGCGATAATGTAAAAAATATATAATATATTTTACGTTATTATGGTAATTATTTTGTTATAAATTGTGAAGAAATATAATCATCGCGGAAATCAAAGGAAATTTCCAAACTACAAAAATGAATCAAGATTCTTGAAAGTTGAAATTAAGGAGATAAAAATTGTATATTTAGAGGACACAATAAAAAGAAACAAAATATTGCAAAAAAACTGATATTACTTTTAATATACAAAACTTTCTTTAGGAGAAAAAAAATGGTTAAAACATCTGAGTTAATTCTCGTCGTTCTTGTTATTATCTGTTCTTTGCTGATTTACGAGGTCGCATTCGATAATGACACAAACTATGACCTCGAAAAAGCCTATGCAGGCGGTGGCGCTGGGAATCAGGACCTTCTCGTGGTTCCGTTTTTCATCAATTCGAACGAAGAAAAGCTTGCGGTTTTCAAGAAAGAAGACATCAGGTACAAAAACAACAAACTCAGCGGTGAATGGTGCATGGCAATTTATGGCATGAGAGACGGCAGAAACCTGAAATTTGAGGCAAGCAGATGGATAGGCAACGATTTCTTCCTCAAAGATTACGGCATCGATGCTAAAAAGAAATCCAAGATGCATCCTGAGACTTTACGCGAATACAAAGAAAAAGGCACAGA
>JAIOTL010000404.1 GCA_021106775.1 Planctomycetota bacterium
CGTTGAGATACAAACCCGCCAGATAAGCAAGGACAAGCAGATAATACCGGCATGGTTCAAAGACGCATCCGAGAAACTGCCTTACCCAATCTGTAAGGAAGAGGACGATTATTTCATTATGCTCGTTCCGCACGATTATTGCCCCACTAAGGCTACGAAAGACAGTAGCGTCTATGTTCTGCTGGATGACATACTCGATTACCCCGTAAAGGTTTACATTGCTATTTACTTCGACAGAAATGGCACGTGCATGGGCATTAAAGTGTTTCTGACTAACGGTGACAGATTTCAGCATTATCACAGCGGCGTCAGCAACGACTGGGATTGTCTAGGTGCAATCAAGAAAATAAACAATGTTTCTGAGATGTACGATCCTGAAAATTCACTCGGACAACGGTTCGTCGAGAGTCTGTGCAACGGGCTTGACATTATCCGCATTGATTCAGTAACGCAGAATCAGCCTGTTAATGCTGAGGTCGATTTCTCGTTACCGAGTATTGATGACCTGGAATACGATTCGTCTGAGAGTATTCGAGTTTGGTCAACATAACAAAGGAGAATCACGTGAATATTTTTCCAAAATGGTTCAATCTTGCCTTTGCCCTGAAGCATCCGTATCGGCTTGTTGAAACAGACGAAGGCTTTGAAATCGCTTATCCGAACGGCAAAGTTTGGCTGAGTGACAACGGAAAACCGATTAAAATCGAGGGTGATGTGCCGGACGACTTGAAGAAGCTCGAAAGCAGACAGCTTCAGCTTGTGCATAAGGAAGTGCCGGATAAATTCCTCGTCGTAGGTGCTGGTGGAGTGGGAAGCTGGTTTTTGATTTCAATGGTCGCAGTCAATCCACAAGCGAAATTCATTGTGTTTGATGACGACAGATTGGAAGAAACGAATTTGGAGCGTATTCCTTTCCCACCTTCATACATCAGTATGTTAAAGACAGACGCAATAAAAAGCTGGGTGCAGGTGATATATCAACGTGGAAGCTCTGTGATATCTGTTCCGCACAAGTTTCGCACGGAGTTTTTCGAGCATTTGGTGTTCAAGCCGGATGTTGTCGTCGAATGCAGCGACGATTACCTAACCCAGCGAAGCACCTTCGAATACTGCACTAAGAACGAATTGCCTTTTTACAAGATCGGCACTATCAACAATCGCGTAACAATATCAACGTCTGTACCTAACAACAGCTGGAGTTCAGGTACTGAAGAAACACGTACTGGATGCGGAGTTGGTATTCCGCAGTGGCAGCCTACACAAATGTTAGCCGCCGCCGAGTTGACGTCGTTTATTATGCGAAGTGAGTTTGTCGAAATCAATCTGTTCGAAAAGGAAAACATACAGAAAGTGAGGAATAATGAGCATATTAGAGCAGAAGAAGAAGCCGAAGTCTCAGCTTAAAGGTGTCTGGGAATCAGGCTTAGGCGAGATTCAGGAAGTGGAAGCGTGCAGCGAGGTCGAAAAGCCTGAAATCAGTATAACGCTTACTGTGCTTAAGAAGATTAACCTTCTGATGCAGGAGTATGACAATCTGGAATGGGCTGCAGACTTTTTAGGAACTAAGGACGATGTGAAGAATGAGATAATTATCTCAGACATCGTAGTGTTTAAGCAGGAAGTGGACGTGGCGTCTGTTGTGCGGAAGGAATATACAGACATCGAAAGTCTTATCGGCGTTATACACAGTCATCACAGTATGCAGAATAAGTTTTCACATATCGATGACGAGTTTGTAAACAGTAATCACGATTTATCTGCGGTCGTGAGTTTTGCAGAGAATCCGCTTGGATTGGTGATTAACATCACATACCGAGTATTAACAAACTGTAAAGGATATTACAGGTTCAACAATTTAAGCTGGAGGCTAGATTGGACCTTCGAAAATCTCGATGAGGATGTGTTTATTGCAGATGCGAAGGAGAAAATTGTCGAGAGAGTTGGGTGTCAATCAAAAGACGGTTATTATGACTTGATGTTCGATTTCCCCTTCGAATTTTCTGCAGGTAAACGAAATAAATCCCTGTCGAAACCTGAAATTCTGTCGATCGAAGACGAATTAGCAGAACTATATGGGGAAGACGAATCGGAATTTGCTGGATGTACCGAAGGATTAGGAGATTTCTGTGAGCAGCATGTAAGAGTGGTCCGTTTCGCTGATGGGTTTTACGTTTGCAAGCCTGATGGAGATTTGATCAAAGTAGATGCGCAAGCGATCGAGTTGCTCATCGAGAGCGAAGAAGTCCACGAAGTCTCACCGGATGAGTACTTGCTACCAGTCGAGAGCCATACAAACTTGTTGAAAATTCCCGAAAGGGTTCCAGATATTTCTCTGGAATAATCATATGAACCAGGTTTGATGCTACCCAGTAACAATATTCCTGGTTTTTTTAGATGCCCGATTTATTAATCGGTTCGATGCTCATTTCAAATTGTGTTTTATATGCGACTTTGTATTTATGCTCTATTTAAGCACTGTCGTCAATAAATAGGACATTTGAAACAGTCAACATAGCCCGATATTAATTAACAGATTTTTCCTTCCATTTGGATATCCGATGATTTCGATTATCTGAGATAAAAATATAACCTGAAGAATCAACACAAATATCTCTTACAGCATTAAAACTTTGAAAATCGTTTGCTCCTGATGGTGCATTCCCATACTGCCAACAGTTACTTCCACCGCCAATCCAGCCAAGGGAATTTCCAGCACTATCCCATTTACTTACACGATGATTCTTTGTATCTGCTACATATATAATCCCGTTAGAATAAACAAAAACACCATATGGATTCTTGAAACTTCTGTAATCAGTTCCACCATTTAAAAAACCTGAACGTGTTACATCCTTTGTTTGCCAGCCACTGCAACCATCACCAATCCAACCAATTGCGATTCCATTGCTGTTCCATTTGCATATTCTGTTATTCCATTGGTCAGCAATGAATAAGTTACCTGAAGCATCACCGCATATACCTACTGGAATATAAAACTTCTTGTAACTTTGCCCTGATGTTGCTGTTCCTGAAGGTTGCCAGCCATCATTCCCGCCACCAATCCAGCCCACTGCAATGCCATTTGAATTCCATTTTGATATTCGATTGTTATTCTGATCTGAAACGTAAATAAAACCATCGGAATCAACATAAACCCCTGTTGGAGTGTTAAAATGTTTAATCGAAGAACCTGAGGATGCACCTGAATTAATAGTCTGCCAACCGTCATAGCCCCCGCCAATCCAGCCCACAAATATCCCAGCAGAATCCCATTTGCAGACGCGATAATTACCTTGGTCAGCAACATAAATGTTCCCATTTGAGTCAATGCAATGACCATATGGATATAGAAAATATTTTGGTTGATTGCTATTTGCTGGTTTACTATTCAACTTGTTCCATCCGTCTTGTCCATCGCCAATCCAACCAAGAGCATTTCCATTGCTATCCCATTTATTAATGCGATGGTTTTCATACTCACTAACTGTAATATTACCAGATGAATCAACACAAACACTGCCAGGGGAATCAAAGCTTTGATACATTGAGCTTGCAGATACGCCGTTGGTGGTTTTCCAGCCGTTGCTGCCGCCGCCGATCCAGCCGATTGCATATGCGGATTGTGCAGTATCATGATAATGATAACCCATATCTACAAGACCAATGTCGGCACTTCCGTTAATGTTTGTTGTCCTGCCAGTAAGATACGGATAATCAGTTGCTTGACCTGAACCACCGTTTATACACTGTGAGCCAACACCAAGATAATAATTCCCATTCGGACCAATCGCGAACTGCGGGGAACTCGATATATTCCCTCCATATGTCGTCAAATCAATCTTATTTGCAGCTCCCGCTCTATCGTTTGGGTCATTTCCCACACAACTATGATCAAAATATACAGTTCCAATTCGGGGTGGATCAAAGTAAATTTCATGACCTTCATTAGAAACCGAATTATTTCCCCATACTATTGAATTTATTAGAACAGGATAACCATCACCACAAAAAATACCACCGCCACGAGATTCATTCCGTCCTGATACAAAATTATTAGTAATTGTGCAGTTTGTAAAGGTTGGGTCAGTAGCGATCCAAACACCACCACCACCAGCACCATATGTACTAGTTTTAGCTATATTATTTGCTATTAAACAGTTATTTACTAGTGCATTAGAGTTTACATCAATACTAATACCACCACCACCACAAGATTGATCTTCAGCTGAATTATTTATTATCTCACAATTTTGTATCAATGGGCTTGATGAATATAAAGATATTCCGCCACCTCTTGACCAACTTGCAGTAGATGAGACAACATTACTCGATATTTTGCACCCTAAAATTTTCGGATTTGAATTATTACAATAAATTCCACCTCCAAATGCTAGTATAGTTGTGCTTTTTGCAATATTATTTCTAATAATACAATTATTAATTATAGGATTGGAATAATTAGAACAACATAAACCACCTCCTCCTACGATCAAATTATTGCCATAGTATTCATTTTTTGCGTAGCCGTGGCAGATGGTTAGAGAGTGGATTTGGGAGGCGAGAGTTTCGCCGGAGTGGAAGTAAAAACCGCGATGCGGATTCGTGCTTGTGCCTTCGCAGTCGATTATGACATCATCGGGGTCGCCTGTAACTCCTTTCACGCGGACAGCTTTGCCGTGCATATCCAGATCTCGATTGCCATCACCCTTGTATCGACCTTCCTCAACCCAGACAATATCGCCGTCACCCGCAACATCAATCCCCTTCTGAATCGTTTTGTATGGATTCTGCTCGCTGCCATCCCCTGTGCTGTCGCTGCCGTTCTCGTCGTCAACATAAATCTCGACTGTCGCGTCGTTGGGATAATGAAAACCCATGTCAACTGTGCCTATGTCCTCGCGATTGTCCACACAGGTTGTTGTGCCGTCAAGATAGTTGAAAGTGTTTGCGTTTGCTGAACCTGCATCAATGCAAGGAGAATCAGTATCGCCGTCAGCAACCCCGTCCTTCTCCAGATAATGCGCCCCTTTTGGACCAACAACAAATCTCGGATTCGCAGAAATATTGCCATATTCACCAGGCACAAACCCTTTTATCACCTTACTCGAATTAATATGATTTCCCGCATCGACAATATCATTCGTATCACTTCCCACATCACAATATGTAATCGTCACTTCCCCCGAACCGCTATCAACATAAATCTCGTTACCATTCGTTGCAGTATTCCCCCATGAAATCGTATCAATTATTGTCGGAGTCGCATTATCCCTCGAATAGAAACCACCACCATAAGCATTTCCAGATGTAGTACTAACTTTGTTATTTGTGCTTGTACAATTTTGTATTGTTGGACCTGCATTTTCGCAGTATAGGCCTCCTCCGTAAGAAAAAGTTCCGACGCTGTTTTGAGCTTTGTTTTCAACAATTTGGCAATTCTTTATAATTGGGTTACTATTATTAAAAATAACAATACCACCACCGTCAGCGGCACCTATGCTTGAATAAGCTGTATTCCCTCTTATCTCACACGAAATAATCTGGGGGCTTGAAGCAAGCAAATATAAACCTCCACCATTACCATTCTCC
>JAIOTL010000123.1 GCA_021106775.1 Planctomycetota bacterium
ACAGTTTTCAGGGTTTGATGCTGATTAATTATGCCAAAAACGTCGGAGCGAATTATATTATCCGCGGTGTTCGGTCGCAGAAGGATTTCGCGTTTGAAAAAGGTATGTTCCACATCAACATGGACATAAATAATCGGATAAACACAATTTTCCTTATTCCACCGCGTGAATTGATTGAAATAAGCTCAAGCATGGTTAAGGGACTTGTGGGCTTTGATAACTGGGAAAATGTCGTTAGAAAATACGTTCCACCAGGTGTTTTTACACTGATTCAAAGGAAACAAGAAGAAAAACAAATAATTAAAGTGCTGAAAAAACGTTGGTTCAAGGTTTTCGGTAGTCTCGGAACATTTGATGCCGGCAGAGTCCGAATGTTTTTCGATGAGTTAATAGTGCATTATACCAAGGAATGTCGGGCATATCACAACATCAGACATCTGAAAAAATGCTTTGAAGAATTCGATTCTGTGCGAGAAATGATTTCGAATCAGGATATTGTCGAACTTTCGATATTCTTCCACGATGTGATTTATATCCCTGAATCACAGGAAAATGAGAGCCAAAGCGCAGAATACCTGAAACATGTGCTTAGAGAATTGTATTTCAACGATGAATTTATCGAGAAAGCGATGTCCTATATCATGTACACCAAGCATGACAAGATGCCTGAGGATGCAGATGGTAAGATGCTCGTTGATATTGATTTAAGCGTGTTTGCCAGCGATGTCGATGAATTTGCTGAGTACGAGAAAAGCATTCGCGAAGAATATCAGGATTTTGATGATAAAAGATACCTGACAGGCAGGATTCGTGTAATCGAGAAATTTCTAAATCGTGAAAATGTATATTATTCAAAGCATTTCAGGCAAAAATACGAAAAACATGCCAGACGCAATCTAAGCAGACTCCTCGAACAACTGACATCTTAGCGCAAGCAACCGTTTGAAGACAATGTTACAATAAAGGTTATATTTCCTAAATAATTGTTTAATCCCGTGAAATTCGTCAGTAAAGATTTGCGTACAATTACCGATGATACAAGGGCGATTTTACGAGGAAAAAATGAGATTATCGCTTGATATTTTCAGCAAATCGTATCTTGTGGGCATTGGTGGAAGCGGGATGTCGAACCTTGCAGACCTTTTGAATTCAATGGGTTGCAGTGTTCGCGGCTCCGATATTGTCAGCACTTCGATAACAGAAAAACTGGCATCAAAAGGGATTCAGGTAACATACGAGCAAAACGGCAAATTCGTAAGACATGATTCGAGCATAGTCATTGTAACAGCAGCGATCAGCAGCGACCATCCAGAGATGCAGAAAGCCCGGATGTTTAATATTCCGGTGATAAAATATTCACGCGCGATAGGATTTTTGATGCGTTTTAAGCTTGGGGTTGCAATTGCCGGCACACACGGAAAAACCTCAACTTCAACGCTTTTAAGCGAGATTTTTCAAAATGCAAACGCTAAACCCGCTTTTTTGATTGGCGGAATATCGAAGAATATGAAAATCGGCGGTAACTGGAGTTTTGGCAGGCATTTCATTGTTGAAGCATGCGAATATGACCGCTCATTTCTCGAATTTAATCCGCATATTATCGGGATAACGAATATTGATGAGGACCATCTGGATTATTATCACGATTTGCAGGAGATTGAGGATGCATTTCATGAATTTACATTGGAATCCCCCGAATCAGGAAAGATTTTCCTCAATGCCGACAATGAAAGTTGTTTTCACATCAGACGTTTCCAAAAAGCAAAAATATTCAGCTATGGCATTGAAAACGATGCTGACTTCAAGGCGATAATCACCCGTAAAATCAAAGGTTCGTATGCTTTCAAGATAAAAACAGAAGAATTCATAACCGATGAGATTATTCCTTCAATGCCCGGTCTGCATAATGTTTATAACTCGACTCTGGCTGCGGCGATTGCTTTGGAGTGCAGCATAGACTTCAACGTGATAAAAGCAAGCATCGAGACTTTTCAGGGCAGCAAGCGTAGGTTCGATTTTCTCGGAACGTATCAAGGCGTTGATATATATGATGATTATGCGCATCATCCAACGGAATTGAAGGCTCTAATTGAGTCTGCGAAGGCGCGTTTCGAGGATAAAACATTGAATATTGTATTTCAACCTCATCAGGCATTCAGAACAAAAACATTTCTCAATGAATTTGGTGAGGAACTTGCAAAAGCCGATAAAATTATCCTGACTTCGATATTTGCTGCACGCGAAGAAAAAGAAGGTGAGAATTCATTACTGATGAGTCAATTACTCAACGAAATTCAAAAGCACAATTTGAATGTGACGTTTATGAACGATTCATCAGATGTTCTGGATTATCTGAGCCAGAATCTGAGCAAAAATGATGTACTTTTCACGGTTGGTGCTGGGAACGTGTATTTAATTGGCGAAAAGCTTGTTTCAATCGACAGTTCGCAAACGCAAGCAGCATAGGTGACAGATGGAAGGATTTATTAGTAAATTTCCGGAACTTCTCAGCAGTCTGATAAGATTTGATGTACAGCTTGCGAATTTGACTACGTTTAATATCGGCGGAAACGCTGAATTTTTCTTCGAAGCGAGAAAAATTGAACAATTGCAGGAAATCATAAAAATTCTTCGTGAAAACAGAATTGAGACGAAAATCCTTGCAGGTGGTTCAAATATCCTCATTTCCGACGAAAATATCGCAGATGCGGTATTATCCCTTCGAAAATTAAAGGGATTTTCCATTCAAAACACAATCGTGAGTGTTAATGCGGGTGAAAATCTTGCTGCAATATTAAATATAACTACCAATGCAGGACTTTCAGGTTTCGAAACTCTCGCAGGTATTCCAGGCACAATCGGCGGTGCACTCATCATGAACGCGGGTGGAAAATACGGAAACATCTCCGATTGTGTAAAAAATGTAACGATACTCGATAGAACCAGCGAAATCCGCAATTTAACCCGTGAAGAAATCAAATTCGGCAATCGGCAAAGTTCGCTAAGCGAATTTATCGTCCTTGGTGCAGAATTTGAATTAAATGCGGGTGATGCCAACAAAATCAGGAGTCGAAAACAACAGATTCTTGCTGAAAAGCAAAATTCACAGCCTTACAATCTCCCAAGTGCAGGTTGTGTTTTCAAAAATCCCGAAAATATATCAGCTGGAATGCTCATAGAGCAGGCGGGACTAAAGGGTTTTCGTATCGGTGGTGCGATTATCAGTAATAAACACGCAAATTATATTTTGAATGAAGAAAATGCGAAAGCAACCGACATATTACAACTGATAAGGCACATTCGACAAAAAGTTTACGAGATGTACAAAATCAATCTCGAACTTGAAATAAAACTCTGGAACCTCTCATTATAAGGAGAATAAAATGGAACAGAATCGCTCAATGACTTTCGAAGATTATGTCTCAAGAAGAATTCAGCCTGTTAAAGTCCTGGTTTCTATGCTCAACAAAGAGTTGAAACTTGCAAAAAACGACGAAATAATTCTTTCGCGTGAAGAACTTGAAGATGTTGTCTCGACAATTGATATTTTCATCGAAGAATTCTCACTCGCTTCAAAGCAGAAGAAGGGAAGTAAAAGGTCGAAAGCTGCAGAGATGAATACAGCATATCCCGCAGAAAAACACCCGATAAACCAAGCTGCATAAATGAAATTGCAGTAAACATGCTTTGAAATTAAAGAAATTGGAGGATTAGTATGAAATCAGCTGGTGCAATGTCAAAAAGGTTCAACAAACAAGAAATTTCCGACTTCGTTAAGGAATACAACGACAAACGCACTTCACCTAGGGATTCACATGAACAACCTGTGCGCGTTTATCTTTGCGACGAAAACGAACTGGTGTTGGATTATGGTTTTGCGAAAGTCAAGGATTTATCAATCGGCGGATTGTGCATCGAAGGTCTAAAATTGTCGAAAAGAACTGAGATACAGATGGAACATCGCTTTCTTCTCGAAATAATTCCTGGTGATTCAATTCTTTTGGAAGTTAGAACCTGTGTACGTTGGCAAGATATTGAAAATGACCAGCTTGGGCTTGAATTTGAGGAGATCAGAAAGCAGATTCTATAAAAGCTGAGAAATTGAATGTTAAATGGAGGAAAAAATGAATGTCGCATTGTTGACAGGTGGATTTTCATCAGAACGTGAGATATCAATCATAACCGGTAACTCAATTGCTGATGCATTGCGTGAAGAAGGATACGATGTTCGTGTTTTTGATATAAAGAAACCTGACATATCATTTCTCAAGGTGCTTTGGGATAAAAATGTATTCGATGTTGTGTTTATCGCGATTCATGGTCAATTCGGAGAAGACGGTCAACTACAGCGCAAACTCGAACAGTATGGAATTCCATACACCGGGTCGGGGTCGAACAGCTCGATGCATGCGATGAATAAGTTTCTCAGTAAACTTGATTTCCAGATAAATAACGTGAAAACAGCGGAATATTTGATTTACAATAATGAAGCACCTGAGAAAATCGCACGCAAACTCGGTTTACCTGTCGTGATAAAGCCGATTTCCGAAGGTTCGTCAATTGGGGTACACATTGCAAAAAATATTGATGAAATTGAAGCAGGGCTGAAAGGTTCGCAAAAGTTCGGCAGACTCATTCTCGAAAAATATATTTCAGGCAGAGAAATGAACGTTGCTGTCCTTGACGGCAAGACGCTACCAATCGTTGAAGTTGTTCCCACAGAAGAGTTCTACAACTACAAAGCAAAGTACAATTCAAACGAAACTGAATACAAAATCAATCCTGAGTTACCTGATGCAGTTGTGCAACGAATTAATTATACCGCAATGCAGGCATGTCGCGCACTGGGATGTACAGGATTCTCTCGAGTGGATATGATTCTCGATAAAACGAACGTGCCTTTTGTTCTTGAAATTAATACTGTTCCAGGAATGACACCAAATTCTTTGTTCCCGAAAGCTGCTAGTGCTGCGGGCATGAGTTTCAGTGAATTGTGTGTCAAAATTACCCAAATGGGTGTGAGAAAAGCTGAACAACTGCGGAAAGTTGCTTAACATTTGGAGTAAACATGAAAAAAAGAAAATATAAAGGGAGTATATATCTCGGTATAAAGCGAAAGAAAAAAAGCCGTGTGAAACCGATTTTAGAATCTGCCTTTATCCGCAAAATCTGTATTCTCACGATTTTCATGTGTATTTTAATTGTCTTCTTTTTCGGTTCAAAAAGATATGTCTCAGCTCAGCCTAATTTTAAAACTAACCTGCAAAAGCTTGATTTATCAGGTGGTGAAATATACTGGGCAAAAGGAAAAGCACGAAATCTTGTGCTGAAATCGCTTGAGAACTCAATAAAATGCAATCTACCTATAGAATCCGACACAAGCCTTGTTGATTCCAATATTGTCAAACATGTATATGATGCAATTGTGTGCTCACCATGGATTAATGAGATTTGGGAAGTAAAAAGGGTGTTTCCAGATAAAATTTCAGCCAGATTCGATGTCAGGAAACCGGAAATTGCAGTAATGACTGGCGATTTCATTGTAACTCTCGATAGTAACGGCATAATTCTGCCTTTGATTTTCTCTGATAGGATTTTTAGGGAATTCAATGAATATTTATTCGAAAAACTCAAAATCGTAGTTGGTCTTGACGCTGAAATTGTTGACATGCAAGATTTTGGAATAACGATTCATACTTTTAATGACGAATTTTTGAGTTGCGGTGAAGTATGGAATGATGCAAGGATTTTTGCTGCTCTGGCTGTGAATAATTCGCTGAAAAACATAAAGAACTACCCTGAATTTAAGAGCCTGAAATTTAACGCAATAAATGTCGAAAATGTAGGTGGTAAAGCGAGTTTGCTTGCATCAGATATAATTATCAATGCTGAGATTGTAAAAAGTCAAGGAAGAAAAAAACGTAAAATATTTTCGATTTGGTGGGGACGGGATGAAGAACATGCTGGTTTCGGCGAGAATTCGGTTGATGAAAAATTCGAGATGCTTCGAAATATAATCACCTTAAACCCCATGCTTTCTGACATCAGCAAAATAGACCTTAGATTTCCAAACGCAGAACTTGCGCCAGTTTACAAACATGATTGATGATTCACTGATTTTCGTGCATAATGGAAGACAATCTTATAGATGCCTTCCTTTTTTTTATGGATAAGATGAAAACTCACAAAATTTTATCACCTGCAAAAATCAACGTTTTTCTAGAGGTATTGTGCAAGCGGAAAGACGGATATCACGACATTGACACCGTAATGCTTGCTATAAACATGTTTGATGAGATAGAGGTCGGATTCCAACAGAAGGATTCAGGTGAAAGCACGTTCATGCTTGATTGCACGTTTGAAAATCTGGATTCATCTGGTTTTCCGTGCAATGAAAACAATTTAGTTGTAAAAGCTGCGAAACTTTTTCTTGAAAATCAGAATATCATAGGAGATGTTAAAATATCCCTTTTAAAGAGAATACCGTGGGAATCAGGTCTTGGAGGGGGTAGCAGCAACGCAGCATCAGTTATCAAAGCTCTTGCATCATTATCATCCTCGGAATTAAATGCGGATGAGCTGGCAAAGATTGGTGCGCAAATCGGCTCGGACGTGCCATTTTTCATGCATTTGCCTGCAGCAAGATGCCAAGGCAGAGGTGAAATAGTGAAACCATTCTCCATAAATCATGCATTATCCTTAGTTATAGTAATTCCTGATGCAAAATGCTCAACTGCAGATATTTATCGTCAAACTAACATGAGCTTAGAAAAGTATAAATTTTCAGACATTATCGTAAAAAATCTGCTTGAACCTGAAATCGATAATTACGAATCAATTTCTAAGTATTTTTTTAATAGACTTGAGGAGCCAGCACAGTTGCAAGAAGAAAAGTTGCAAGAACTCTTCGTTAAAACTGAATTGTTAAAACCGTACTTTTGGAAACGCCAACTAAGTGGGAGTGGTAGTGCAGTAATATTCTACACGAATGAACAACATCACATGCAATTAGCAAAAAAGTTACAAAAAATGAACATTGGACATGTGTTCAAAGCTGAAACTTTGATTTCAAATCCGTAATCATTGAAAGGTAACTCTATCTTTTCTCGCGGTTTTGACATTTTAACACAGTTATTTGAAATATTGAAAGTGTAGCAACAAAAGAAGCTTCAAAGGTGCGAGTAAACTCTTTACACCTTTTACAGATATCTATTGAACTCAAGACTTATTTGACTTTTTATCAGAGTTGTAAACATAAACCAGCTGTGCTGGACAAAGGGGGTGGATGTGATTACTGAAGTGAGAATTAAACTTATTGATCCGAACATGAAACGTTCAACGCCTTCGGATGAAAAGCTTCTTGCATTCTGTAGTATTACCATCAACAATGCGTTTGTAATCCGCGACCTGAAAATCATCAACTCGCACAAAGGTCCATTCGTAGCAATGCCTTCCCGCAAGCTGTCAGATAGATGTCCCAGATGTCATACTAAGAATCATCTCAGGTCAAAGTATTGCAACGAATGCGGACTCAGATTAAATCCTGACAGGTCAGCCAAAGATTCAAGAGGAAGAGCCAGATTGCATGCAGACATAGCCCACCCTATTAACACCGAAACTCGAAATATGCTGCAGAAAACCGTATTGGATTCATTTGACCGTGAAATGGAACTTTCCAAAGAATCAGGATATATCCCTGCTAGTTTTGATGAAGATTTAATAGAGTAAATCGAAAAACTCACAATTCCTTTTGTTGCATTAATTTGATTTTTCGAGCAAAATATTGTTAATTTATAGAACTTCTTATCGAAATTAATGGTTATATCAGTAAGAAAATATTTGATGAGATTTTGCTAATACGCAACATGTAGTATTTATGTCAAATTATTATTGTGCAAATATGGTTTTTTGTGTATAATGTTACTATTTATTGAAGTTATAGTATCTTATGGAGAATAATCTCAATAGTTCGTGATTATATGATAATTATGATATTAAAATAGACTGAAATTAATTGGAAAGTGTTATCATGAGTCTGCTATCTCAACCGGCGCTAGTCTTAAATAAATCGTGGATTGCCATTACAACTACGACAGTTAAGCGTGCTTTAACACTTGTTTATGGTGGTGACGCTAAAGTCGTTGAGCCTGTTTCTTATGCTACTTTCGATTTCAGTTCGTGGAGTGAGCTTGGAGTTGCACAGAATCAAGAGTTCATTCAAACGGTTTCGCTTAGAATTCGGGTTCCCGAAGTAATTTTGCTCTCAGTTTACAACGGCTTACCTCAAATGGAGGTTGTATTTTCGCGCAGAAACTTATATCGCAGGGATAATTATACATGTCAGTACTGCGGTATTAAGCCCGGTTCAGAGGAATTAACTATAGACCATATTATACCGAGATCTTTTGGCGGTGTATCAAACTGGGAAAACTGTGTGCTTGCGTGCATCAAATGCAATCATCGAAAAGGTAATAAATCACCGGAATCTCTGGGAATGCACCTTAGGAAGAAGCCTATGAAGCCTGGTTGGACACCGACGATGAAAATCACGTACAGCAGGCGTAGAATAGCATGGGAGAAATTTCTCTCCGACAAGTACTGGAATATTGCTCTTGAAGAATAGATTTTTTACTTGCCAGCAGAAATATTTTGTTATTTTGCATACCTTCAAAATCTGAATTGTTAGAATATCAGGTTATTAGATAATATTTTTATGTGCTTGATAAAAGGAATTTGATTAGATTGGAATTTCCTTGTAAATCAGTCATGTTTTACTAAAATTGTCGCAAATAAAATGCTTTGAAAGGAATCCGATGGAAGCAACTGATGTCAAAAGCAAAGTCCTTTTGTCCGGTAATGAAGCGATTGCGCGTGGTGTGTGGGAAGCGGGTGCTAAATTCGCCTCAGCATATCCAGGCACACCATCAACTGAAATCGTTGAGAACATTAAACTATATAAAGAAATATTCTCGCAGTGGTCGCCAAATGAGAAGACGGCGTTTGAAGCAGCATTCGGAGCGGCGGTTGGTGGGCATCGGTCTCTGGCAGCAATGAAACACGTCGGTCTTAATGTTGCCATGGATCCTTTCATGACAAGTGCACAGGCAGGGGTAAACGCTGGTTTCGTCATTGTTGTTGCGGATGACCCGGCTATGCATTCGTCGCAAAATGAGCAGGATTCGAGGATTTTGGCTAAATTCGGTCGCGTCGGCATGCTTGAGCCCGCAGATTCACAGGATTCATTAGAATTCGTGAAACTTGCCTTTGAACTATCAGAAAAATTCAATCTGCCGTTCATCGTTCGTATGACAACGCGTGTTTCGCATTCGAAATCACTGGTGAAAATTTCCGAGCGAGTCGAGGTTGAGGATAAGGAATTTGATATGCCGTTCCAGCGTTTCGTTATGCTGCCCGGCAATGCCCGAGTGCTAAACGTCGAAGTTGAAAAGAAACTTGCAAACCTGCGCGAATTTTCAGAAGAATTTAACCGAAAAGGTCTTCGGATTAAGGACAAGAAGATTGGTGTCGTAACCTCAAGCGTGGCATCACTTTATGCGATGGAAGCATATCCCGAAGCATCAATGCTAAAACTTTCGATGACTAACCCGATACCCGAAAAACTGCTAAAAGAATTTTCGGAAACGGTTGATGAAGTTCTGGTTATCGAAGAACTTTTGCCGTTCATTGAGGACGAAATGCTGCGACTCGGTTGTACCAACGTTAAGGGTCAGGAACTTTTCTCAAAGCTTGGGGAGCTTAACGTTGAAACGATTAGCCCAAAGGATAATACCGATGTTGTCGAAGCTAAAAAGATAGAAATGCCGTCGCGTCCGCCTGTTCTTTGTGCAGGCTGTTCGCATCGCGGCGCATTCACAGTTCTAAAGCAGTTGAAAGCGATTGTTTCTGGGGATATCGGCTGTTACACGCTTGGCGCACTGCCACCTATTCAAAAGATGAATTCCTGCCTGTGCATGGGCGCGAGTCTTGGTATTGCCAACGGTTTGTATCGTTCGATGCCTGAGGACAAGAAAGATAAACTTGTTGCATTAATTGGTGATTCAACGTTTTGGCACTCCGGCATGGCTGGTTTGCTTGATGCGGTTTACAACGACATGAAGTACACGCTTGTTATTCTCGATAATTCAACAACCGCGATGACCGGGCATCAGGATAATCCGAGCACTGGTAAGCATGTGGACGGCTCACCTGCTCCGAAGACAAGTTTTGTTGAGTTTGCGAAGTCAATCGGCGTGCAGTACGTTGAGAAGTGCAATCCGCTTGATTTGACGCAGACAAAGGAAGTAATCAAGGGTGCAATGGAATTTGACGGAATTGCGGTGGTTATTGCTGTCGCACCGTGTGTTACAGGCGATAGAAGTGCTATCATGAAGCCTTATGTTGTTGATGCGGAGAAGTGTACAGCGTGTGGCGTCTGCTTCAAAATCGGCTGCCCCGCAATAATTAAGGAGATTGATTCAGGTAAAGCGATTATTGACCCGATTTTGTGCACCGGCTGTTCAATTTGTGCTCAGGTCTGCAAGTTCGACGCCATCTCCCAAGTCGATTAGCTTTTCGTTCAACTTACTAACAACATCAAAATAAAAAAAGGATATGAAATATTATTCATATCCTTTTCAAATTTGATTATTTTTCGGTGTCGTTGGATTCGAGTTGCTCTTTTTCGGTGAGAACCTCAGGTTCCTTCTGCATCCCCTCCTGAAGCTGAGCATCCGCTTCAATCTCATCCTCACCCTTGGGTGGATGACAAATCAGCACCAACTCCTCAGGATTATCAATGAGTTTATACTTTTTATCAATCGGTAAATCCTTGAAAAGCCGACGGTCTGAGGCTGCCAGCTCTGCAACATCAATCACAATCGACTCAGGAATGTCATTCGCCGGGCACTCAAGTGCTACCATATTCTTCAAATGCTCAATTGCTCCACCAGCCTTAACGCCGACAGCATTCTCCGCATTCTTCAGAATAATCTCAACATTCGTCTCAACCATATCACCAAGCGAAATGCGCATCAAATCAAAATGCAGCAAATACTCGCCCCATGTGTCCCACTGAATATCCTTAAACATGGCATAATCTTTGCCCTTATCCTTTTTGCCGTCAATTTTCAATTCAACCACAGTCTGCTTGCTTGTTAACAGTTTATATACGTCAACTTCTTGAACAGTAATAAATTCGTTGTCTTTGCCCTTACCGTAAATTACGCCGGGTATATTTTCCCTGGTCTCGCGGATTTTCTTCATTGCATTGCTGCCTGTTTCTTGTCTCAATGCTGCTTTTAAGATAGGTACGTCCATTTTTATGCCTTCCAATTATTGTTATATACGAATTATGGTTAATTAGTTTTAAACAGGCTTGATACCGACTCGCCAGAATGAATTCGCTTTATCGCTTTGCCGAAAAACTCAGCAGTTGACAAAATCGCAAGCGTGTCAAAACGTTTGGTTTTTGGAATCGGGATAGTGTCAGCGACAACAACCTCTTTAACCTCTGATGCCGCTAGCTTCTCAACTGCTTGCCCCGCAAAAACCGGATGCGTTGCCGAGAGATAAACATCCTTGGCACCCTGATTCTTTGCAGTCTCAATTGCCTGCACAATCGTCCCACCAGTTGCAATCATATCATCGGGTATCAGAACATCCTTGTCCTTAACTGTGCCGATAATTGCCATGACATTGGTCTCGGTGTCGGAGATTCGACGTTTGTCGATGATGGCAAGCGGAATATCAAGATGCTTGGCGAAAAACCCCGCACGCTTGCTTGAGCCTACATCAGGTGCAAGAATCGCAAGATTTTCAGTAATTTTTTTCAAATCGCGGAAATAATCGAGGAAAAGCGTATTGGCATACAGATTATCAACCGGAATGTCGAAAAATCCTTGAATCTGCTCGGCATGCAAGTCCATGGTGAGAACTCGGTCGGCACCGGCATGAGTCA
>JAIOTL010000254.1 GCA_021106775.1 Planctomycetota bacterium
GCTATTTCCGTCGATTCTGACTTTAGAAATTTGTGCCTTGCGGGAATATTTTCGAACAACCCAATAACCTCAATTTTCGTACCGTCCGCAAAAACACAGGGTTTCGCTGCACCTACTTCGCCAAATTCCGATTCTATCTTAAAAGCTCTGTCCGCATCATGTTTTTTTGATGTAATTTTAACTTTTGAAACCGAAGCAATAGACGCCAATGCTTCACCGCGAAAACCGAACGAATTTATCTCGCTGATATTCTTAAAGTCTGCAAGTTTTGAGGTGGCATGCGCTTCAAACGCCATCGGCAAGTCTTTTTCCGAAATCCCGATGCCATTATCCTTAACCGAAATATAAGTTTTGCCGCCCTCCTCAACGTTAACTTCGATTTTATCCGCATCAGCATCAAGAGCGTTCTCGACAAGTTCCTTGACTACCGCTGCTGGTCTCTCAATCACTTCACCCGCTGCAATCCTATTAATCACATCGCTTGGAAGTTTAATTATTTCGCCAGTTTGATTATTCTGCATAGCATCAGCCTAAAAAAATTCTGATATTAACCGATAATAATATCATACATCGTGGAGATTTCAAAATGCAACCTTATCGAGTTTGGGCGGAAATTGATTTATGCAAACTAAAACATAATCTTACTGAGATAAAAAGATTCCTGAATCCTGGTACAAAAACCCTTGCAGTTATAAAAGCTGACGCATATGGGCATGGTGCAGTTGTTATCGCGAAATTTCTCGAAAAGCATGTGGATTACATCGGCGTGGGCGATTCTCAGGAAGCCCTTGAGCTTAGACAGGCAGGTATAAACATACCCATTATCGTTCTTGGTACAATTGTTGAAGGTGAAATGAGTCAGGTTGTCGAAGCTAATATAACAGTTGCTGTGCATACGCTTGAGCAAGTTGTAAAATTAAATGAGGAAGCGGAAAAGCAGAAGAAAAAAGCGAAAATTCATTTATTCGTTGATACCGGTATGACTCGACTCGGTGTAAGTCATACTCAGTTCGCAACTGTTCTTAAAACAATGAAAAGTTGTAACAATCTTGTTTTCGAAGGGATTGCCAGTCATTTTTCGAGTGCGTCTGAAAAGAATCCTGTTTTTTCGTATTCCCAGCTTGATAGGTTTATGTGGGTTCTTAACCATGCATCAAGAGAGAATTTTGCGCCTGAAATGATTCATATTGCAAATTCCGCAGGTTATATAAATTATCCGGCATCACAATTCTCGATGATTCGTCCGGGTTTGTCGCTTTTTGGAATTAATCCCGGTTATCAGACGCAGGAACATCCGAAGCTTAAGCCGATTCTCTCTCTGCATTCACAAATTGCTTTCATCCGCAAGTCTGTTTCCGAAGGCACTCCTATTTCATACGATCGTAATTATTACACCTCATGTCCGACAGATATTGCGACTATTCCTGTTGGTTATAACGATGGATATCGCAGACTTTTCGCAAATCCGTCACCTTATGGAAAAACTGCGGAAGTGATTATTCAGGGAATTACTGCCCCTGTAGCTGGTAAAGTTACAATGGATTATACAATGATTGACATTGGTCATATCCCTGAGATTCAGGTGGGAGAAAGGGTAACGCTAATTGGTAAACAGGGCAACTCGGAAATTACGGTTGAGAATCTTGCTGAAAAAGCATTAACAATTCCTTATGATATTTTCTGCGGACTAAGCAAGCGGGTTGTGCGACTATATAAATTGGATGTTGAAGGAGATTATCTTTCTGCAGACCAGGTGATTTCAGCGTTGAATAACGATTCAGATACAATGACAAATGAAACTGAAAATAATTAGTTTTATTATTCTAAAAAGATATGTTATAAAGTATAAATAAAGTGATGGGGCAAAGAGAGTGCTTGAAAGGACAATCATGATCGATTCAAAGCACTCATTATTCAGTGAGATTATAGGTGGACTAGTTCGCAGTATGCTGCACGATTTTAACGGTCCTTTAAGTTCGATTATTGGTTATTCATCGAAAAATATCAGTAGAACACCAAGTGTCGAAGAAGATTGGCGAATTATCTACGATCAAGGTCTTATACTCTGCGAAAATTTCAGGTATTGGCAGAATATTACTCGAAAACAGGTTCCACAATATAATGGCAATGTGGTGGAGCTCGCTCGATATGTGTTTCGAGGTTTCAAATCTTCGTATGCTTCAAAATTAACCCTTGAATGGGATGAAGATGTTCAGGACCAGAATTCAGTACTCATCGCGCTTGAGCAGGAAGAACATTTTTATTTCTGGGTATTCCTTTTTGCGTATTTTATGCGGGTTTTGCCTGATGATGCTAAGGGTCAGTTGATAATTTCAATCTGTGATAAGGATAATATCGCGATAAGTGCGGAACTGCATACTGAAAACCTTATTGAAACTAATTTCACACGTAAGCTTAAAGGAATGCTGCTCGATATTGTCATAGAAATTGCTGTTGAGCGAGAAATGAGTAGCAGTAAGCTCAAGATTGTCCTTAAGAAAGATGATTTAATTCCTTGAATCGCAAGTGCTGTATTATATAATATTTTATGATTCCGAATAGTTGTAAAAATTTAATGTATTGTCATTCTGAATAAAACAAGATGGATTAAGACGAACGAAGTTTTTAATTGTCCAGAAAACAGATAATACTGGATTCTTAGCTTTACTCAGAATGGTATGTAATCCATTACTTGTTACCGCTATCAAAATCTGAATAGGATTTATGTTGTTAAAATTATATGCGCCCGTAGCTCAGCTGGATAGAGCGACTGCCTCCGGAGCAGTAGGTCGGGGGTTCGAATCCCTTCGGGCGTGCCACAAAATACAAGGGTTAGAGCAAATCAGCTTTAACCCTTTTTTATTGCGTTCTCAATATGTTCTCAGGTTTTCAAGATGAAATGCTATTTCATGCGCTGTTCTCAAACTTGCTATTCAATGAGAACAATAGAGCTAAATACTAACACTGAAATGTCATTCTATCGATTCTTCAATTAGGGCTCTATCCCAAATAATCAACACTCAATAAACAACAAATGCGAGCTAAAACAAGAAGTTTTAAGTGGATAAAATTTATGAAATTCACTTTCATCGTGAAGAAAACCTGTTAGAAGTTCCAATGCGCTGGAGTCCTTTGTTGCCCGGCTGGTTGATAGAACCAGCAGCACCTCGGTCACTTCCACCATCATCATCATCCCCATCATCGTCTTCTTCGCCTGCTAGTTTATTAATCGAATGCATCCATGAACGTTCAACTCTGGTATTATGTTCTTTAATTTGTTTTGCTTCATCTCCCTTATTTCCAATTGAACTCGCCATATCCTTGAAGTTTTCCTCATTAATTAGATTATCTATATCAGCTTTACTAACCGGTTTAGTCGCATTATCAAATTGTTCCTTAAAGTACTTAGCTTTTTCATAAGTACTTTTTGCTCTGTCAAAGCTATCGACATATTCAGATGGGGCTAAATTGATTAAATATCTGTCATCAGTTTCTTTAGTGCTTCTGACGAAGTGTATATAGTCTTTTTCATCGTGAGGATATAACCTTGCAACCTCTTTATCATACATTAAAATTGCTTCAAGCGTGAAAATCCAGCCCTCGTTTTCAACAATGAGTTCATGAATTTTACCTGTGTTTTTATCAATGTTTCGGAAAATAATACGCTCAAAACGCCATATTGGATACTGTTTACCGTCAGCAGGATTCTCAATGTAGTATTTATCAGGTTTGTAAGTTGCTGTAATGGAATACCCATCACCATCCAAGAGTTCGAAGTATGTAATTCTTCCTAAATCGTCTTTTTCTATACGATCCGGATGAGGAATAAAGTAATCAGCATATGCAAGCGAGTATCCCATTGTTTGTATGCGCCAGAGGTTCCCATTAGATGTTGTCGACCATGCACGTGCTGGCACATTTATCACAGGAGGACCAGGTGGTTCACCTTCTAGCACTGCCATTCGTTCAATATCCTCGAACTTTGCATTTGCATTATTGACACGATTTCGAAAATCTCGCAGAAAGTTCAGGTTAGACTTCAATTCATCAGGTAAAGCTGCATCAACAAGCTTCGGAGCAAGTGTTTGCATGCCGATATATTTGGTAAGCAAGTTAGCAGGCAGCATTTGAGCAGCAGCTGAGCGGAATTTAGGAAGCAAGTCATCATAACCAATGCCTGCGAGCATTGCCCATAACAGACTCTGAATGGTCTCCTGCTTTATATTCGGATGTTCTGCACAAGCAAGCAGAATCGCTTTGATTTGTGGTGCCAACGGTCCACATGCGGGAAGAAGTTGGAATCCAGTACCTTCAGTAGGTCCATAGGTTCCAGCATGGAGACAGTAGGTTTCCAGTTCCAATCGGTAGTATCCTGGCTCGGTGGGCCAATAGTTAACCTTTTGCGGCTTTAGATTATCTAATATATCAGGCGAAATCGGACAAACCATACCAATGTCATTTGCTGAGGTCGTCAGTAAGATAGTCCTTGAGGATTTTGAAGAACCGGTGAGATTGCTTAAAAATGGTATTTGAACGGATCCACAACCTGTTAATCCAAAATAAAATACCGAAATACCGAGTATCATTACGAAAAAGTAGCAAGCAAAATGGAATGAACTAAGATGTGTTTTCATTACTGATTTTCGAAAACTCGACGATGTTTTACAGGATGAATTAACCGAAATGACTTGCCATTGTTTGAATGCTGCCACCAAGTTCATGCTTTTGTGGTTTTTGCAGGCTTTGTTTTGTTTATTCATACTTACCTCATCATATATAGATTTACTTAACATGTTGGACAGTCAGAAACACGTTATCGCATTTCTGTTTATTACTGTTGTATGACAAATGGTGCTAGCATAATTGTTAAACATTGAAATATTGTATCATAAAGCATCGAATGTGATACATAATATTGATATGCATATCTTATTATCGCATACTTGAATTATATATTAGCATAAATATACAAAATATCATTATTTTTGAAGGATATATTACGATTCGAATAATTTTATTTATGTACGTTTATTTCATATTTTCCCAAATCATCTATGAAATTGGCAGCATACAATATAAAGCTGGGGATTTCTTCTCAGTTTTATTTGAATCTTTATTTCATGAGTTGATAGAGTTTTTAATTATCTTAGGTGTTTGTCCGAATAAAATCAGAATATTCAGCAATATTGACGTCACCTGCATTGGATACCATGAGCGTAATCTATCACTAGTATTTTCTCCTATGAGTTTGACATCAGCATTGGATGCGTCGGTAGATGAGTTCTAATTCGACCGACCAAAAATAATATACGCACAACCAGCTTCATCATAACCTTTATCATCCTCATATCGAGCTCCGACAATCACAACATCGATGCCATCGCCATTTACATCACCAGCTGAGCAGAGACCATAACCAAAATAATCACGTGAATCTTCACAGATTATTTTTATTCTGCATAAGATCACAATTAGAACATGGGAAGATATTTCTTAATTCCCACCGCCAGACAACCCTCTTCCAAAATTATCATTTACATCACCACCTATCAATTTAATATCAGCATTAGCAGCATTAATTACCGAATTCCAGTTTGAAGAACCAAAAAAAACATACACTGCACCCGCCCTGATTCCACCTTCGTCATCATTAAGTGATGTGCCCATAATATCCATATACCCGTCATTATTTAAGTCACCTGCTGGTGATATTGATGAACTAAAAAAATCGTTATTATTTACCCCATATAATTTTATTTCTGCTGTTGTTGCTGATAAAACTGTATTCCAGTTAGCTCTACCCATAAAAACAAACATTGCACCAGCACGATGGCTACTATCAGAATTTCCATGTGCTGAAACCATAAAATCGTCATATCCGTCCTTATTTAAGTCACCTGCACAAACAACATGTATACCGAAATTATCTGTGATATTCGCATCAATAATTTTCACATCAGCATTGGATGCATTAATGCTTGAACTGAAATTGTTTTTACCAAAGAAAATATAAACGCAACCATTATTATTAGTACCAAAAACTAAATCATCAATTGAATCACCATTTACATCACCACCTCTATTAACTATCCAACCAAACAAATCTCGACTGTTTTCACCATATATCTTTACATCAGCGGTTGAAGAATTAATAACAGGATTCCAATTTTGTCGACCATAAAAGACATAAACACAACCAGCATCAACACCGTTTACATTATTATTTGGTGAACTAACTGCAATATCATGCAATCCATCATTGTTAATGTCACCAACATCAGTAACAGAATACCCAAGTCGGAAATTTGCTTGTTCTCCTATAATTTTTACATCAGCTTCAGTTGCATCCTTTGTTGAATTACCACCATCACTAAAGAAAATAAATGCACAACCTGAGTTCGAACCGTTATCGTCATCATTTGATGCACCAATAATTATATCATATAAACCATCGTTGTTCACTTCACCAGCACTGCTGACGCTCCAGCCGAAGTAATCACCAGCATCTTCACCGACTAGTTTCACTTCAGAATCTGATGCTGTCATTGGTGAAACCCAGGCTCCTTTCCCAAAGAAAATAAATGCACAACCAGATCTCAAACCACCGTCATCATCAAGCAAAGCACCAATGATAAAATCTTCAATCCCATCTTGATTTACATCTCCCAAGGTTGAGACAGCAATACCGCAATAATCTTCGTTATCATCACCATTTATGCGTATATCTGCATCTAATGAATATATTTCTGATAGCATGGTTAAACCACCAAAAAATATAAATGCACAACCGGAATAATTATTGCTTGAATTACCAGTTGGTGAGCCAACAATGACATCACTAAATCCATCATTATTTATATCACCCGCATAAGAAACGGAGCGACCAAACGAATCACCATCATCTTCTCCGATCAATTCTACGTCTGCGTCTGATGCATCTCTTGATGATACGGGATCAGAACTTCCGAAGAAAATATACGCATGACCAGATTTGCTACCACTATGATTTTCTTTTGGAGCACCAACGATGACATCATCAAATCCATCATTGTTCACATCTCCAGCATTGGACACACTGAAACCGAATCTATCTGCTGATTCAGCACCATTGAGAATAACATCAGCATCAGATGTACTAAATGATGTCGAAACGTATGAACTTCCAAAAAAAATATGTGCATGCCCATACGCACCTATAATTATATCATCTATATCATCATTATTGAAATCACCTGCATAGGATACTGAAAATCCGAGAAATCTAGAACCCGTATCAGTGCTTATTATTATGTCAGCATCAGATGCATCGTACATTGAAGATGGGTCTTGTCTGCCAAGAAAGATATAAGCGTTTCCGCCGGAATTGGTAGCTCTTGCACCAATAAGAACATCTGATGTCCCATCGTTATTAAAATCACCTGCGGATGAAACTGAAAATCCAAAATGGTCACCAGTATTTTCACCGGTGATTATAATATCTGCATCTGCTACATTGATTACTGATGTAGGTTCATCTGTTCCAAAAAAGATAAATGAACATCCAGAATCCACTCCACCATCATCATCAGTAACAGCACCAATTATCGCATCATCAAATCCATCTAAGTTGAAATCACCTGCAGATGAAACACTAAAACCAAATTTGTCACCAATATTACTACCAACAAACTTTACATCAGCACTAGATGCATCAATAGTTGCTTGCATTGTTTGTGAACCGAAAAAGATAAATGCACAACCAGATTCAGACCCCCCATCATCGTCTTCATAAGCACCAACAATAATATCGTCATAGCCATCACCATTGAAATCAAAAGTTGTATCAGTGAAAAAACCTATGCCAGTTAATGTAAACGTATATGGATCTTCATCCAGATCGTTGTTTGCAATTGAGACTATAGCTGAATATTCTTGCCTATCTAATGGTGTGAATTCAATTTTGAAAATTGTTTCAAAACCTGGTGATATTGTCGATGATGGAATTTCAGTAACAGAAAATACATTCTCACCTACACCTGTGATTGTTATTATAGGATTTCCAGAGAGTATTAAATCTCCATCACCAGTATTTTGTATAGTAAATGTTTCTTCTTTTGTTAAATTTACTCCTAATAATCCGAAATCAAAACTTCCTGACCCACTTACTATGTCGTTTAAATCTGAATCATGAATATTTATTTCTGGATTTGCAGAACCTATTCCAACGACAAGAAAGATGTAGGGATTTTTGTTGTTATCATTATTTGCAATAATTATTGAGGCAGATTTTGTTCCTACTATGGTTGGATGAAAAGAAATTGTAAATGATGTTGAAGTGCTTGGTGAAATCGGGGATGATATTGATGACTGATTTAGTGTAAAAATTGAATCATCATGACCACTGATAGCAATTAAACTGGGTACTCCTTCTAAAATGAGATCACCATTACCAGTATTTTCAATGGTAAAAGTGATATCAAGAGTGGAATCACCGATTACGACTTCGCCGAAATTGAAAATACCAGAACCTGACGGAATATCGGTGGAGCCTTGTTTAATATTGATTTCAGGAACAACGCCAGCACCTTTTATTTCAAAAATATACGGATTCTCGTCAGAATCGTTGTTCGCAATCGAAACTTTTGCAGA
>JAIOTL010000049.1 GCA_021106775.1 Planctomycetota bacterium
GGTCCGAACAAAATCCGCTGTTCATCCTGACTATTGAATCTGACTGCTTTTTCCATTTATTTTTGAAGCACCTCCAAAGTTTATCCGCTTATCTTTATAACAAATTTTGGTCAGATGTGGTTTCGATTATTTATTTACTTTACGCAAAATTTGATAAGTATATAATCGACTTCAACGTATATGTGAGCAAAAGTTCTTCTATGAATAAACTTCGGAAATATGACTTTATTATTGTGATTTTGCTGTTGATTTTCATCGGCGGTTTTACCGGAATTGCTGAGTTTATCAAGCGTGCATACGATCCGTTTCCCGGGATGCTCGATAGTTTATTCATAAAAGTTATAGGATTCTTTCTGTTTTTCGTAGGTATTCTCTGGATTTGGTGGACGTCGCATCTGTTGAAGTCGCTGGCTTTCGGCGCTAAGTTGAAAGTTTATGCACCTTTGACTTTTGCGAGGAACCCGTATTATGCTGCGGTTCTTTATGCGTTTTATCCCGCTTGTGCGCTGATTCTCGGACGATTCGAGGTTTTACTTGCCTCCGTTGCGCTGATTCTTATCGGTCATTTATTTTTGTTCCGACTACCGCAGATTTTGGACGCGAAGGTGCTAAAGACAAAGGGGAAAGCAGGTGTTCGTGAGACAATCATCACAAATCGAGTTGATACGGTGAGAAAGACTTTAGCTCAGGATTCCGTAGTAACTCCATGTAAATACATGCTGAAATACGGTAAAACATCAAACTTTGTCGAAATTTTCACATATATTTTCGTGCTAGCATTTTCGATTGATTTTTTTGTCAATCCAATATCAGAGCTTATGTCGGGGAACTGTCAGCTTGTACTGGGGATTATCTTTTTTGTAATCACACTTGGCTGGCTAATATGGACGCTTTGGGCATTATCTCAAAAATCCACTTCTCCGTATTTTAGAAACGACGGTCCGTATGGGTTCTGTCGGCATCCGCTAATCAGCATGTTTCTGTTCGGAATATATCCGCTTCTTGTAATCGTATTCAATTCTGGTGAATTGTTATTCGGCTTTCCGTTTTTACTCACCTCTGCGCACATGATTACTCGTGAAGAAGAGTATTATTACTTCAAGATATTTGGCGAGAAATGGCTGCGATATACAGAATCTCATCCGCGATTTTTTCCGTATTTTCAGGCGAATCATCCCGATGCTGGTCGAAAGCGCAGGGAATTTGCGATGTCATCACTGATATTCTCAGGTTCTTTGTTCTTGGCGTTTATCATCGTTTTTGCAATTATAATATCGGGTTTATTTGCGACGAATCACGAGTCATACGTTATTGTGTCGATGCCGATTCTGCTTGTGATTTCAGCAATCATGATGTTTCCCGCTTGGGAATATCGCAAAAGAGTTTGTACGATTTTAGCAATTATAATGACCGTATTTTTCCTGATTTTTCTCTATCACATTCAGGTTAGCAGAACGATTTATAAAGAAATCAACACTTTTTTCGCTGAAGTGCAAAATCCTGAGTCGAAAAAATGGATGGAGTTTTTGAGCAACAATGTTTATGAAAAAGATGGTGTAACAAGAATTCAGGTTCGGGAAATTTTTGTAAACGAGTACAGAAATACTCTGCATAATCTTAGAGTGGGTTCGAATCGGGAGATTTATAATTACAGGCAGATAAGTTTCATTTTCCCGATTATTGATGAGAAATATGCGGTTCAACTGATGTTAAAGTTGGATGATGAAGTTAACAAGCCGGCAAAAGCACAAGTGCCTGAAATGTCGTCCGAGGAAAAGCCGAAAGTTAATGTTTTTTCACAAAAATATCTTACGCTTTATCTAACTCTGAATCGAGAAAGATACTCGGATTGGCGTGATTCAATTGGACTACCGGAATTTCGGATAAAATCAATAATCATTGAGGATTAGCGTTCCATCATTTTCAATACTTTTCACTTTACCGTAAAAAAATTCATTAAGTTTCTGATTCTTATGTGAAATAATTCGTGCTGGCAAATATTCCCTTGTGTAACCGATAACACCGTCAGGTTTGCTTTCCTCGGTGAGAATTTCCACGGTTTTGTCGATGAACGCGGACGAAAATTTAATTCTACATTCCAACGCAGTCTGCATAATCTGCTTTTCTCGATGTTTTATGATTCCCGGATGGATTTTATCGGTAAAATCATACGCTTTTGTACCTGCACGTGCTGAGAACGGGAAAGCATGAACCCGCATAAACTGTGCTTTCTCGATAACATCAAGGGTGTCAGCAAAATCAGCATCGGTTTCACCGGGAAATCCGACAATTATGTCAGTTGAGATGCCTGCAAGCGGTAATTTTTCACGAATTTGTGCAATTTTCTCAAGAAAGAACTCCTTGCTGTAATTTCTGTTCATGCGTCTGAGAACGTCTGATGAACCTGACTGAAGCGAGATATGCAGATGCTCGACAAGTCTGTTCGAGGTGGATAAAAGTGAAATTAACTCAGGCGTAATTTCATGCACCTCAAGAGATGTCAGACGCAAGCGCCATTCACCGTCAATCTGAATAAGATTTTCAAGCAGATTATGCAGTCGAGATTCATTCTCACGCCAGAGTCCGAGATGAATGCCAACAAGCACGATTTCACGGGCACCAGCATTGATGTTCTTTTTCACTTCGTGCACTGTGTCGGAAATACTGCGAGAATGAAGCTTGCTTCGCATGTACGGGATGATGCAATAACTGCAAAATGAGTTACAGCCCTCCTGAATCTTGATAAATGAGCGGGTTCTGCTCGAAATTCTGATTGTATCTGGTATGTGCGTGCCTATGTCGCTAAATTTGGTCTCATTGTCAACAAATTCAATGCGGTCTGCAAATTCTGTCAATCGTGATTTTATCACGGGCAGCCAGCATCCGACAACAATCACCCTCGATTCATCATTTGCTCGCAACGCTTTTCGCGCGAATTTCACAAGTTTGGATTCAGCAGTATGGGTTACTGTGCAACTGCCGATGACGACAGCATCAGCATCTTCGAGCTTATCGGTAACATTGAAATTTCGGGTGATATATGAATCTCGGATGGCTTCAACCTCAAGCTGATTCACCTTGCATCCAAAAATTTTGAAAAAAACTTTCTGCATAATTTCACATCACAGTTCAAAAAAAGTAGTCGTGCATAAAGAATGCTTTTGTCATTCCCAACTTGATTGGGAATCCAGCGAATACAAGAGAAAATCAGTATTACTGGATTCCTGCTTTCGAAGGAATGACACAAAAACCATACATACTTAACAATTACCAAAAAAAAGTTCAACATTTGCATCACTTGCATATTTTAACATATGTTATGTTAAAGAAAAAATAGATTGAGGAGTAAATGGAAAATAACAACAAGGAATTCGGCGTAATACTGTTTAACACGACCACAAGCGCGATACGGGCGGAAAAGTTTGGGCAGAAGGAAGGTCTGGATGTAAAGCTTGTTTCAACACCGAGGCAATTTTCAAGTGATTGCGGTCTTTCGCTGAAATTTCCCTGGGAAATCCTCGATAAAGTCATCGAGATTATCGAAATCCGCAAAATAGAATACGCATCCAAGCACAAATTGTAGAAAAATCTGAAACTCAAAAATACAAAAGTTGAAATTTATCGAAGCAAAATCCGTTACTTTGAGTATATTTTGAAAAGCACACTTTATTTTTCACGATTTAATACTATTGTATTAACTTTTGTATCAACTTTTATTAATAACCCAAAAACTACCACGAGGACAAAATGACATTTGCATTTCTTGAAAGTCTTCTCTACATATTCGAAATTATCATTGGGATAAGCTTCATCATTTTCATTCACGAACTAGGTCACTTTTCCATAGCAAAGTGGCGTGGTGTGAGATGTGAGACATTTTCTTTCGGATTCGGTCCTAAAATTATTCGCTGGATCCCAAAATATCCCTGGAAACCCAATGACCCGAATTTCAAATATAAAGATGTTATCACCGAGGATATGCTCGAGTCGCCTGAAGACCTTGAATGGTTAGTGCGTACAAAACGTCTGCGTATGCGGAAATATCCGATTTCCAAGGTAACCGAGGGCATGGTTGCCGTTAAAAGCGATAAAAAGAATGAGAAGTTTGGTGCAGAACTGCTGACAACCGAGAAAATAGCAGAATTGAAGGAAAAAGGTGAGAATAAAATCCTGATTTATGATGCCTCGGAAACAGAATATACTGCTTCGTTGTTCTGGCTCGGCGGATATGTAAAAATGGCTGGTGATTTTGAAGGCGACAAGAAAAAAAGAGGGCTCAA
>JAIOTL010000339.1 GCA_021106775.1 Planctomycetota bacterium
CATAAGTTGCAACTTAAGGAGTGATGAAATGACTGAGGAAGAAAAAACGATTAGCTCTATGATGGACGAGAAGCGTGTGTTTTCACCTTCGAAGGAATTCAGCGAGAAAGCATGGATTAAGAGCGAAGAGGAATTCAACTCTATCAGCAATGCTGCATCCGAGGATTTCGAGGCTTTTTGGGCTGACAAGGCTGATCAACTACACTGGTTCAAGAAATGGGACAAAATTTACCAATTCGATGCTGAGAAAATCGACATCAAGTGGTTTGACGGCGGCAAAATGAATGCATCGTACAATTGTCTTGATAGATGGATTGGTACAGAAAAAGAAAATAAAACCGCTTTTATCTGGGTTGGAAACGATCCTGAAGAAACAAAGAAAATTACGTATAAAGAATTGCACACAGAAGTCAGCAAATTCGCCAACGTACTGAAATCACAGAATGTCCAGAAGGGTGATAAAGTCATCATTTACATGCCGATGATTCTTGAACTTCCAATTGCCATGCTCGCCTGTGCAAGAATTGGCGCGGTTCACAGCATTATTTTCGGTGGATTTTCACCTGATTCCATCAAGGACAGAGTCATCGATTCTGGTTCCAAAATGATTATCACAGCAAACTGGGGATACCGCGGTAAGAAAAACGATATTCCGTTGAAGCACAACATTGACGCAGGTATCGAAGGTACAGATGCCAATAAAGTTATCGTGTTTGAAAGAGTTCCACAAGCGGAAAAAGCATGCAACTGGGTTGAAGGTCGCGACCTGTGGTGGCATGACCTGATGAAAGATGCATCAGCAGATTGCCCAGCAGAGGAAAACGATTCTGAACATCCATTGTTTATTCTTTATACTTCAGGTACAACCGGTAAGCCCAAGGGTGTCCTGCATACAACAGGCGGTTATATGACATACGTTCATCAGACCGCGAAATGGATCTTCGATTTGCATGACGATGATGTTTACTGGTGTACAGCGGACATCGGCTGGGTTACCGGACATTCTTACATCGTTTACGGTCCGCTTTCATTAGGCGTTACAGGCGTTATGTTTGAGGGTGTTCCTACATATCCCGATGCCGGCAGATTCTGGTCAGAAGTTGAAAAACACAAAGTGTCCGTCTTCTACACTGCTCCGACAGCTTTACGCGCACTCATGGCTCAGGGTGACGATCATGTAAAGAAATATGACCTGTCATCACTGCGCATTCTCGGTACAGTTGGCGAACCGATTAACCCGGAAGCCTGGATGTGGTATTACAATCTTATTGGTGGCGGAAAATGCCCGATTGTTGATACATGGTGGCAAACGGAAACTGGTGGAATCCTCATTTCGCCTGTCCCGGGTGCGCAGACTCTAAAACCAGGTTCAGCTACGAAGGCTTTCCCAGGCGTATTCCCGAATGTTCTCAAGCAGAACGGTACACAAGCAGAAGTTAATGAAGGTGGATATCTCGTGATGGAAAAACCTTGGCCCGGTATTATGCGCACGGTTTATGGAGACCATCAGAGATTCATTGACACTTATTGGGCAAAGTTCAAAGGTGGAAAATATTGGACAGGCGATGGCGCGAGAATTGACGAAGACGGATGTTTCTGGCTCATGGGTCGTCTTGATGATGTTCTCAACGTGTCCGGTCACAGAATCGGCACCGCAGAAGTCGAATCCGCACTTGTTGCACATCACACCGTCGCTGAATCCGCAGTCGTCGGAATGCCTCATCCAATCAAGGGAGAAGGTATTTATGCCTTTGTAACATTGAAAGTCGGCGTTGAACAAACTGATGAATTGATGAAAGAACTTGTGAAACACGTCAGAACAATGATTGGACCGATTGCGACACCGGATGTGATTCAATTTGCTGACCAGCTTCCGAAAACACGTTCAGGCAAGATTATGCGTAGAATTCTGCGTAAAATCGCGAAAAACGACCTCGATGTCGGTGATACAACAACGCTTGCAGACTCAAGTGTTGTGCAGAAGCTCATCGATGAACGCCCAAACAAATAATGATACTATGTTAATATGATTTATTAAACTTTGCAGAGGTGTCGGTTCGCTGGCACCTTTTTTTCATATCGAAAACATCTTATTAACTCATACAATTAATATAAAAGTTAATTAATCCGGTTTTTGAAAATGAACTTCTTTAATTTGCCGTGTGAATTACTATTATTGATTCAAAATTTGTTTATTTCTAATTAATGTTTGAAAGGATGATTATGGCAGATTCTAAGATGAAATCACGTTGGATTATCGTGATTGGCGCGATTCTGATTCAGTTGTGCTTGGGCGCGATTTACGCTTGGTCAGCATTTACAACGCATCTGCAATCAAGCGAAGAGAACCTAATTTTCAATTATGATGCAGAATTACTCGGTTTGGACAAAGCTGCTGTGGAAGCAGAACGAATCAGAATTTTCGGAAATCTTGACATTTCTAAAGAAGGTTGGGATTTAATCAAAAAAGAGCTGATTCTCGATGTAAAATCGGATTTAGAGAAGGTTGGTTCAAATCTCGATATAGATATTTATAAGAAGAACAAGGCGTTCTTTACCGAGAATTACGGTATTACGAATTTTTTTAGAGATAAATGCGATGCTATTGTTGCAAAACTCAAAAAGCATACTGCATTGATTGAGACCAAACCCGTTGAATTTGATTTAAAACTTATGGAAGCGAAAAGACTGCTTAGTGCACATGTGTACAACTTTATTAGATCAAGTAATGTAATAGAAGTGAATGGTTTTCAGATAATTGACAAAGGTGGTAAAAATTCTCAAGATGCAATCAATAAAGTAGTTTTTATTCCTAACACGTTCGATAAAGACGGCATACTTGATAAAAATCTTATTGGTAAAAATGGGGAATTTACTGACGATGCTGTGAGAGATTATATTCTGCCAGATGTAAAGGATTATGAAGGTTTCTGGCGTGCGGTTGAAAAACTTAAAATTACGTTCAAAAAAACTCCACCAGTGCGCAGAGATTTATTTAATCAAGTCAGCAAAGAAAAATGGGAGAAATATCATTTCGGCTTCACAGCAACTGAGACACAGTGGATTTTCGCTGCTGGTCTCGCATCATTCGCACTTATCATGATTCTCGCAGGACGCTGGCAGGATAAAAGCGGACCTCGTCTCGTTGCGATGATAGGCGGTGCGGTTCTGGGTCTTGGATATCTGCTTGCTGGACTCGTCGGTGGAGCAAACCAGATTCTGATGTTAATTTTTGTCGGTATTATCGGTGGTGCTGGTATCGGACTTGGTTATGTCTGCCCTATCGCTGCTGGTACAAAATGGTTTCCGGACAAAAAAGGCTTGATTTCGGGTTTGGCAGTTTTCGGCTTTGGTGCAGGTGCATACATTTTCATTAAACTTGCTGGTGCATGGGGCGGTCTTATTAACAGCATGGGAATTAATAATACATTCACGATATACGGCATTATCTTTGCTGTTGTCGTAATTTTAGGTGCGCTGCTGATTAAGAATCCGCCAGAGGGTTGGAAACCGAAAGGCTGGAATCCAAAGAAAGCGGGTGCAAAGAAATCGATGTCAACTTATGATTTCTCACCGAGGCAGATGCTTGGCACGCGTCAGTTCTATTTCATCTGGGTTACATTTATTCTGTCTGCCGGTGCTGGTCTAATGGTTATCGGCACACTGAAAGATTTCGGGTATTTTGAAGGTGGAGTTCCCATGGCGGCAGCGGCGAGTGCGCTTGCGACGCTTGCGATTTTCAACGGCTTGGGAAGGATTGTCTGGGGTTGGCTTTCTGACCGTATCGGCAGGAAATTCGCGATTAACCTGATGATTCTGCTTCAAGGTTTGATGATGATTGGTGTGCTGTTTATAGGTAAAAGCTCGTCAGGATTGATGTTTGCTGCGTGCTGGATAGGCTTCAACTTCGGCGGAAACTTCGCCCTGTTCCCCGCTGCCACAGCAGATTATTTCGGCTTGAAAAACCTTGGCTCGAATTACGGCTGGGTGTTTACTGCGTATGGCGTTGGCGGAATTTTTGGTCCAATTATGGCGGGTAGCATGTACGATATGACAGGTTCATACACATATGCATTTATCACAATTGCGATTCTTTTGGCCGTAGCACTGTTAATCTCATTGATGTTTAGAGTACCAACTGCACCTGTTGTTGCGAAAAGCGAGAAATAAACAAGTAATTCAAGCTTCAGGATAAGATAATTCATGGGTGTCGGTCGTAGGCACCCTTTTTTTATGGAAGATTATGGAATTTGAAAAAACTGTAGATTGTGCAGAGAATTAGTGTATAAATTCGAACATCGATGCATGAAAGTTTAGGAAGATGACTGTATCCAATTGTATGATGTTACACATTCGAATTTAGAAAAAATTACAGTTTTTCGAGTATTCGTTTGTTTCATGCATGAAAACGGGAAATTAATTGACGTTTGCATAGCAGACGTTGAAAAATATACAGGAGCGTTTGAGATAGTATAGGGCGTTTAGCTCAGTTGGTTAGAGCACCAGCTCGACAAGCTGGGGGTCACTGGTTCAAGTCCAGTAACGCCCACCAACAAACACAAGGCTTCGGGGCATTTCACCTCGAAGCCTTTTTTCATTGTACAAGCTAAGTTACAAGCATATTACTACAAAAAATAATTGCATAATATAAGAATGTAAGAAACATGGGGGATGAAGCAGGTATGTAAAAATAGTGTAAGAAATGCAGAACAAATAACAGAAATAACTGAGTATAACAGAAATAATTGATTGCTATTTGATTTAGTTGATTTGTTAGCGCAACTAAATCGTTAAACGGAGTGGATGCGGATTGTTTTTTAAGGTCAATTTTTTTTTGTGA
>JAIOTL010000162.1 GCA_021106775.1 Planctomycetota bacterium
GAAAAAATTGAAAAAACCTGAATCAGACTCAATTAGCAATTATTTTTGGATTTCTATGCTGATGCTAGCTTCCGGCGACGAAACCAAACTCACTGAAGTGCAGAATTGGCTTTTCGATGTAAATCTCGACAATGAAAGTTCAATGCTTTTAACATCTGAGAATTTCAAGGATATTATTATCAAAGCGGTTACAAAAAATCTTACACAAAAGTTTGTCGATTCAGACTCGTGGCATCTCACATTGGAACAGGCATTAATGCGAAACATCATGCCGGAAATTAATGAAATATTCGCAAATGAACTGAAAATACCAGGTTTCGCCAAAAAAAGTTTTGAGATTCGATACAAAGCGATAAATGCGAACATTCAGCCTTATTATGCCATTGTTGCACTCTTAAACGGCGAGAAGGAAGCCTTAGAAACCGTTTCCGAAACAATAACCCGAATTGGAAGCTTGTCCTCAATTGTCGTGCAGCTTTTGCCTAATGATTTCAATCGCAAATATGTTTCTCAGTTTTTATGGATTGTGTTTCGACAGCTAAAATCATCGAATTACAGCAAGAGATTCTCCTCAAGGGAAGCATTGCGAAGATTACTCCTTTTCTCGGATGAACTTAACACTGGTATGCTAATGGAAATTCAGCAGATAATCAAAGATGCGAATCTTTCCACTTCGGAAATGCTGGAATCGCAGATGATACTGTTGTTTCTTGCTGCATCAATTAAGGACAAAGTTTTTGTTGACAAGATTTTTAAGCAATTGCAAAAAGACATTAAAATTCAACAATTCTTAAACAATATTCGGAACCAATTTTACCGTTCAACAAAATATTTTAATGCGAATCTGAAGAAAATTCTTGGGAGAAAGATTCTAAGCATAATCACGCCTGAATTGCCGTTTTCGGAGTATGCGGTTTTTGACATTTTGAAGGAATTTGCTGACGATTCTGAAATTGCAAAAGAAATTCTGGCAAAGATTCCTCTGTGGTACACAATGGGCAACATTCGAAGCAGAGGGTTTTTCTTTTCTTATACAGGAGCAATATCGACTTTTGAAAAAATCAGCATACTTTTTCCGAAGAAAACTGCTCAGCTTGTAATTCCTTTGTACGGATACCTTGACCAAAACGAGAGAATTTATGAAAGCACTCGCAAAGCGATTTATGGGATTTTTTCACGTTGCCGAATGAATTGTGCTGGTTATCTACAACAGCTCTATGAACAGAGCAAAGACAAGCATTTCCTTTTTCTTCTTTCAGGTATAAGGAACAAGGGAGTCGGCGGTTTTGTGTATGAAATGCTAAAGAGGTCAAATGCTGACGACAAAAGCGAGATAATCGAAAAAATACTTGAAAACATGAAACATCTGATTGAAGCTGATAAAATCGGGATTCTTGCGCCTTATATGCACAATGAAAACCAGAATGAGAGAGTGAGACTTTCAGCATTTATCACGATTCTATATGTGCTTTCATCCTGATTCACGCCATAAGTCTTATAATTCATATTCGAGATGAAACCTATTTGCGATATGCTTATTCTTTTTCTACCCACTGATAGCTGTCCTGCAGAGAATCTTCATTTCTTAAATGTGTCAAGATGTACTGACCGCAGTTACTTCCGATTTGGTTTTCGTCAAGCTCGCCGATGCTTAAAATCACCTCATAGCCAGCACTTTTAAGCTCGTTAATAATCGGGTATTCGTCATCAATTGTGATTTTCTCGGTGGAAATATACGATTCTAGATTGTTTTTTTGCACAGTATATGTTGGATTCAAAGGTGTGATTTTAATCAAAAAATCATCGACAGAAAAATTTTCTAATAAAATATCAGGATTTAGCGGATATTCCTTTGCAAGTGCAAAATTAAGCGTAACCTTCCTGTCGCCTTGTTTTCTGAAACCTCGACTTATTTCAGCAATCTCCATAAAACTGAGCTTTTTCACCGGTATTATTTCATCGCGAATTTTTTCATCAGTAGAATGTATCGAAAACTGCAGTTGAAACCTGCCTTTGTCATAATATTTATCCTTGATTAATTTAAGCTGGCTGAAAAAATTCTCACTCCCCAAAGGAGCAATTGTCGAGATGCAGGGTATCAATCCCGGAGCATCGATTTCATTAGGTAATTTTTCTAGAATTTCAAGGACAGCAGGATTTAGTGCTGGCTCCCCTAGTCGCGCAAACTGTATCTTAAATTTCTTGCTAGGAACTCGAAAATCCTCGAATTTCCGTGAAATAAGAAACTTAATCTGTTCCATAAGCTGCTCTACCGACAGTTTGCCTTTGTAGTCACCGCCTGCATCGCACATTTTACATCGCACGGGACATCCAAACAAAACAGATACAATCAGAACCCATTTTTCATCAATTGTCAACGGGGGTTGAACGGATTCCACGAATTCCACGAATTTATCTTTTTCAAGCTCAGCAATGTAAACCGAGGCAAGATTGTTTTTTTCAAAACTTTTTATTATTTTCATTTTTTCCTTTGTTTTCAATTTCTTTTGAAATTTCCATTGCCGCTCGAACGCCGTCACCGACAGCAATTGCTGTCTGCCTGAAAAGTCCGTTTTGCACGTCACCGACAGTAAATAATTTTTTCTTCATTATCAAATCGTCAACATCCGAACCAATTGCCGACGAAAAACAACCGGTTTCAGGCACACGACCAATAGCAAAAACAAGATAATCACATTCATCAGTATGTATATTATTGTCAGCACCTGATTCAACAATTATCTTTTCATTGTTAAAGGAAATATTTTGCAAAAGTGAGTTTTTTCTAAGACTTATGTTGGCATTTTCGTTGGCTTGTTTTTCCAGAACCGGTAAACAACATGTTTTTTCTTTTCTCACAAGCAATTTAATCTGATTTTGCTTTGAAAGATTGAGTGAATAATCGAAGGCAGCATCACCCCCGCCAACTACGATAATCTTATTGTTTTCTTCCTTCAACAAAGGATAAACTTCGTAAAAGATTCTCTCTTTTACGCTTTCGGGGATTTCAAATTCCTTGAAATTCTTCGGCTTAGTTCCAGTCGCAATCACGATAATATCGCTGCTTATTGTTTCGTTTTCAACCTGAAACTCAAAAAGGTTTTCATTGAAAGTAATCTCTTTGACTTCATTGGTTTTTATTTCAATTTTCTGTATATTGAGTGCAATCATTATTTTTACACATAATTCTTGTCCTGAAATACCCTCTGGAAAACCTGGATAATTTTCCACCGAATTAGCGTTAAGCAACAAACCACCCAATAGATTTTTCTCGTAAACAACCGGTGAATAACCGAATCGTGCAAGTTGAACTGCACAGGCAATACCTGCAGGACCTCCACCGACAATCGTTATTTCATTGTGTATCAATTCTTTCCTACTTCCTTTGACAATCTTAATATATTTAATCCGAATGATTACCTTTGATTGTATCGCCAACAATTTTGCTTAATTCGCTAATATCATAAGGTTTTTCAAGTACACCCTTGAATCCATATTTTTTAAACTCTGCAAGTACAGGGTCTGCATAATATCCGCTCGAAACAAGAGCTTTGACATTCGGGTCAATTTGAATAATTTTCTGCAATGCTTCCTTTCCACCCATTCCGCCAGGAACTGTTAGATCCATGATTAACAAATCTATTGTCTCGTTATTCTTCACTGCATTTTTATAAATCTCAATTGCCTGTTTTCCGTCTTGTGCTAAAATGGTTTTATATCCAAGGTGTGTAAGCAGGCTCTGTGCAAGGTTTCGGATGATTTCTTCGTCATCCATTACAAGAATTGTACCTTCCCCACCGATTGCTTCTTCTGAAGTAACCTCGCTATTACCAATTTCCTTAATGGAAGCAGGCAGATAAATGAAAAATGTTGTACCAGATTTACCTGTCGAGGAAGCCACGTTCGATTTTACCTCGATTATCCCATCATGATTGTGAATAATTGAATATGCAGTAGCAAGTCCAAGACCTGAACCGGATTCTTTGGTTGTAAAATATGGGTCGAAAATTCTCTGAATGTTTTCTTTCGATATACCGATTCCCTCATCTCGGACTTTAATTATTACATACTTTTCAGCATAAAGAGCAGGAGTCAAGATTGGGTCATTATAATAGTTTTCCGCGGATATTTCAAGGATTCCGCCATCAGGCATAGCATGGTCAGCATTAATGATGATATTGTTAAATACCTGGTTAATTTGTCCCACGTCTATCTCAATATTCCAAAGATTGTCATAAATCGATAATTTGCACAAAACATTCGAACCGCGCAAAGCGAAATTGACGCTCTCTTTAAGAATGTCAGGGATTGATGCCGTCTTGCGAACTGGAGAACCACCTTTGGAAAATGTCAAAAGCTGATACGTCAAATCTTTAGCTCTCAGAGATGCTTTTTTAATCTCATCAAAAAGCTCAAACACTGTTTGATCCTCACTTGAATATATTTTACCAAGCGTGGAATTGCCTAGAATCGAAGTCAGGAAATTATTAAAATCGTGAGCAAGTCCACCTGCCAGGATACCAAGTGATTCGAGCTTCGTCGCCTTTAGAATTTCTTCCTCAAGTTTTTTGCGCAGAGTAATATCTCGGAAAACAATGACAATACCATGAATATTCTGTTTCTTATCCCTGATAGGCATTGCATTGTAAGAAATCGAGATTTTTACGCTCTCACCGCTTTGTTGTCTTGATTCCAGAAGCACATTTGAAGGTTCAATGAATTGTTCTGACATCTGAGTAGTTGATACTAACTTAATTAACTCTACTGAAGGATCAAGAAGGAGTTGCTGGGTATTATGACCAAATATTCTGAAAACATCCGATAATTTTTTGTGCTGAGCGTCCGCCTGAGTAAATCCGGTCAGTTTTTCCGAAGCATCATTCATTAACAGAATTTTACCTTCGATATCGGTTGTTATTACACCGTCCCCGATGGATTTCAGCGTGAGAGCAAGCTGTTCTTTCTCGGATTCCAGCGCGTTTTCCATTATCTTTCGGTCGCTGATGTTTCTAATGATACAAATTACTTCAGTCTGACTGCTAACTGAGAACCGTGCTTCATATTCATTAATTCCCGATTGAACTTCAAGCTGATATTCGAATTTTTGAACAGTTTTCGTCTCAAAAGCCTTTTTGAGGAACTGCTTCGATTTTCTACTAACAGGTTCGGGCATAATTTGAAAAATGTTACTTCCGATGATTTTTTCAGGTGGAATATACAACTCTTTCAGGTCTCGAATTCTGAAGTCAACGCAAGTACCGTCTTTGCGAATAACAAAAAGCATGTCGGGTACAGATTCAATTAACGCTCTGTTTCGCTGCTCACTTTTCTTCAGGTCCATTTCCGCCTTAATTCTTTCTGAAATGTCTCGACTTATTGCGAAATAAACATTTTTATCACCCCAATCGCCGTATGAAATCTTGGTTTCAACAGGTATTTCAGCATCGAATTTAGTAAAAAACGAATAATTAACAATATTGCGCTCACCTTCTCCGAAACTTTGCGGAAACTGCTGTTTTCTAGTTTTCGAAATTACATCCTTAAAAGATGTTTTACTTTTTTGATTGTGTCTTGGACGATGAATTTCTGCCAAAGGCATGTTAAATAATTCATCAGGTTCATAGCCAAGACGTGTGCAAACAGAATTATTAAATTCGAGGATATTCATATTTTTATCGAAAATTACAATAAAATCCTCAATTGAATCGAACATTGTCTGAAGGTTTTCCTTTTGTTTTCTAAGCTCCTCCTCAATCTGGATTTTCTGGATTATTGCGCTGGTTTCAATACCAATTGAATTAATAAGATCTTTTTCTTCTTGAGTGAAAAAATACTTCTCCTTATTCGCAATAACAAAAGTGCCGATTATTTTTTCTTTCGATTTTAACGGAATTATTGCACCTGATGTGAAACCCTGATTTTTCATCGTCTGATAAAGAACATTATCAGTAGATTCAAGAAATTTCGATTCGTTGTTTAGATAAACCATCACAGATTTCGAATCAATTAGGGGAAACTGCTCAAAGTTATCAAGAATCAGTTTAGAATAATTATGCGAGCATTGCAGATTTGTTGTTTTTGTTATTTCATTGACAAAATTAATACATCCGCTGTCGAATTTGAACAATCCAAGTGTCGAATCGAGAATTTCTCTGAGTATCGTATCCAAGTTGTCGAATTTATTAGCTGAAGTGATAATTTTGTTCAGAATACTGAGTTTCTGGGCTTTTACAGCAATGTTCTTCTCGACCTTTTTACGAGTGGTGATGTCAATGATTGTCCCCTCGGCATATCCTTCTTTTTCGAAGAGTTTTTCACTAATTGACACCCAGATTTTTGTACCGTCTTTTTTCATCATTTCGATTTCTTCAAGTTCAATCATCTGTGTGGAAAACAACATTTCCAATACTTCATCTCTTCTATCTGATTTCACGTAATGTTCAGAAGTTCTGAAATGAATAATAAACTCGTCAATTGAATCGTATCCGAGTATTTTCATGCACGATTCGTTGGCAGCAATGATTTTTCCAGTTTCAAGCTCAACTCTAAAAAGCCCCACAAGTGCAGTTTCATACAGATTCCGATATTTTTCTTCACTTTCCTTAATTTTTCGCTGCGACTCTCTGGTCAAATGAATCTTTAATCTGATATAAAAAGCTATTAAACCGATAATAATGATGCATAAAGTAAAAATCGTATAATTTATTAGTGCCGAATTTCGTTCAATAAAAGATTTTCTCGGTTTTAGATACTTGCTATGTATCAGATGAAAGTTCGAATTCTCATTATATAGAAGCTGTTTCAGATCTTTATCGAGTGTATTTATTATGTTATTGAAATCTTTCGATTTTGAGAAAGCGTAATACAATTTGGTTTCATTGAAGATAATATTTGTATTCTTGATGTTATACTTCGTCGCATTTGTCATTCCGTATATTCTGTTTACAACACCAGCATCGACGCTACCCTCTTCAACTGCTTTCAAAATGCTGTCATATGTTTTAAAAGTTACAAATTCACATTTAATGCTAAAACCCTTGGCTAGGTTTGCTATGCCATATTCCCCGGTATAATACACATCCTTATCAAGCACAGCCACTCGCTTTCTGTCAAGCCGAAGCATATTGAAAATTTCCTGATTCTTGTTACTGTAAACAACCCCAAAATTGGATACTGTTGAGACTGTATTATAATCGAATATCTTTTCTCTTTCTTTTGTCTTGGCAATGTCAACAAGGCAGTCTATTTCACCGGTTTCGAGCATTTCAAGCAGCTCACCCCAGGAGGAATGTACATATTTTATTGTCCAATTGTTTTTCACGGCTACCAACTCGAGGATTTCCGGGAAAATTCCTTTCGGTTTCATGCCTTTATCAAAAAATACAAGCGGATAATTATCAAAAACTCCAACAACAATCGTTTGTGAAATCGGTTTCTTACTTTTGTCCTCAGTCATAGGTTGAGCATATGCCGAAATCTGCAATACCAGCACAATAACGCAATAAAAATATTTGAATATATTCATAAATAACCATTTTTGTGTAATACAATTGATTATATATTAAAACCCTCAGAAACAAAGTATTAATCAATGTATGTTAGTCGACAATTTATAAAAGTGATTATTGGTCAATTTAAGGAATATTCAGGTGCTTAGCATGCAATTAATCTTCTGGATCAGTTAGTGTTTTAGAATATTTTTGCCAACTTTTCAGCGATTTAATTCCTCGACCAGATACATCGATTAGAGCAATCTTAATCTCGTTTATCATTTCATCATCATCAATTATTTCTTCCCACAGCTCAACAAGCGGTACACAAGCGGATTTCTCACCGATTTTTCGAAAAGCATAAATTATTTCCAAACGGAATTGATATTCGAGATATTCGTTGTCAGCCCGATAATCCCTGAGCTGAATCGTAA
>JAIOTL010000240.1 GCA_021106775.1 Planctomycetota bacterium
AGTCCCATTGAGAATGCCGTGAGAAAATGCAGGCTTGCCTGTGCAGTTTTTCTGCTCATCTGTTGCATTGAGCATTGCAAACACCAGCAACAACAAGACAATAACTTTCATAAGTTTAGGAAACATCAGACTCTCCGTACATCGTGGATTTATTCAACTTAATAGTACAGTGTAACATTAATTTCGCAATATCGTCGATAATGTGAAATCAAACGATAAAAATATTGTACCAAGAGGCAATTTTGTTAGTATTTCCTGATTCTCAGACTCATGCGAACGTGGCGGAATTGGCAGACGCGCAAGGTTTAGGTCCTTGTAGAGGTAACTCTGTGGGGGTTCGAGTCCCCCCGTTCGCACTTAACAACCGAACGTTTGCTCAATCTTATGAAGAATTACGACAATCGTCAAAGTCATCATGATAAAATTCAGTTGACATAGCATTTTTTTTAGCTTTATTAGGGTGTCTCCCATAATTAGTTTGAGAGGATATTTTGTCAGATTTGTGCAAGTTCGGAATCAAGAATTAAAAAACGCTGCAGACATAGCCTGCTACAATGAGGACGTTTTGAGTGATGAGAATACAAAAATTGCGTGAAGCTGGCGAAATATACCCAAAGTTCTTATGGGATACAGCATAATATGAATCTTTATTGCTCGAGGTAAAAATGGCAAAGATACAAAAGAAAGTATTCCTGACATTTCCGGCAAAACTTGTGCGCGAACCGATAATATTCAACATCGGCAAGAATTTCGACCTTATCGTAAATATCAGAGGTGCATCTGTTTCAGACGAAATCGGGCTTGTTGCATTAATGCTTGAAGGTGAAGATACTGAAATCGAGAAAGCTCTGCAATATCTCAAAGATAAAGATGTGATAATTGAGCCCATTGAAGAAGAATAGCTGCAAAAAATACACTTATCATTCAACACCTCGCTTTTTGCGGGGATTTTTTTGCGCATAATATTAATATTTATCTCGGAAGTAATACGATTTCTTTGGTAGAATGAATTAATACCTTAAGATTGAGAGGGTGCGTATGTTCGGATTAAGAAATGCATTCATTTTACTGCTTTTATTGTTCCTTATCTGCATAATTTCAAGCTGCGACAACAACACCAATAACACCACCTCACCAGGGATTAAAGGTATTATTAATGTTCCGGATGATTATCCGACAATTCAAAAGGCAATCAATGCTGCTTCAATTGAAGATGCACACATTATCATCGCTGACGGCATTTACATGGGTGATGGTAACACAAATCTTGATACTCTGGGAAAGCACGTGCAAATCAGCGGAAATCTTAATAACCCTAATGCTGTCATTATCGACTGCGAAAGCAAGACTCGCGGAATTATCCTGTCAGGAGGTGAAAACAGAAGGACGATTATTGAAGGTTTAACAATTGAAAATGGGCAATCAATTGATAATGGAGGTGGAATTTCTGTTCGCGGCTTGCCGATTATCCGCAACTGCATCATCAAAAATAACGTTTCTGACCTTGCAGGTGGCGGAATCGCTTGCATGCAGGGAAGTATGCCGATTTTCATCAACTGCCTCATCGTAGGCAATCACTCGCTTGGTAATTCTCTATTCGAAGGTGGCGGTGGAATATACTGCGACAGAAGCGAGCCTACGTTTATAAATTGTACACTTTCAAGAAACTCCGCAAATAACGGTGGAGGAATCTTTTCATTTTATAAATCAACGCCAATACTGATAAATTCGATTATCTACAAAAATATTGCATTGGATTCCGGCAATGAGATAAATCTTTACAACGGCGGAACTGCATCGGGCAGGATGCGGTTGTTTAATTGCCAATTCAGCAATAATCTCGGTGATGTTATTGGCAGTGTCGAAACGGAAGACTGTATAAATTCTGACCCGGAAATCAATGATGCCGGAAATCTCGACTACACTCTGAAGAATACTTCCGAATGCATTGATAATGGGAGTAATTTTTACCTTTATTCCGAGAATTATTTCGATTTACAGGGATTTCCGAGGATTGCTAATAAAACCGTCGATATTGGCGCATATGAGTTTTCGAACATGGATTTACTACCGATATTTTCAATTGAAGTTTCTAAAGAGCAGCAAAATTTGAAAGTTCAGTTCACCGATGAATCTACGGGCGACCCAACAGAATGGGATTGGGATTTTGACAATGACGGAATAATTGACTCAAATGACCAGAACCCTCAGCATATAATTACTTCAACAGGATTATACACAGTAACTCTTACTATTAAAAATTCTACGAAAACAAGTACCAGCACATGCAAAAACATGATTTCGTTCGTAAAAAATCAAAGAATTATTGTTCCTGATAGCGTTGAGTTCATCCAATATGCTCTTGATATGGCGGTTGATGGCGTAGAAATAATCCTCAGAGATGGAACTTTCGCTGGATATTGGAACAGAAATCTCGATTTCAAAGGCAAAATACTGCACTTAAAATCTGAAAACGGCGCTGAGAAAACAACCATCAACTGCGAAAACGAGGGACACGGATTTATCTTCAATCAGAGTGAATCACCAGAGTCAATCGTCGATAACATTACAATTATCAACGGTTTCACAGAGTTCGATGGTGGTGGATTTTATATTGTTGGTTCAAATCCGAAGATTATTAACTGCGTTATTAAGGATAATTTTGCAGGTGATAACGGTGGAGGTCTCAACATCCGAAAAAGCACTGCAGTTGTTCAGAATTGTGAGATTTCAGACAATGAAGCAAGCAGCGGTGCAGGAATTTTCATTCAATTGTCAGAATGTTCGATTTTGGAATGTGAAATTGAAGAAAATGATGCACATTCTTTTGGCGGAGGAATTTATGTTTCAAATCTTTCTGCCCTTGTGCAAAACTCGGACATCAACAACAACAATGCCGGCAACGGTGCTGGAATCTACCTCCTAAACGCATCGACCAACATAAATAATTGTCTGCTCATTGAAAATGAAGCGTTTCTCAGAGGTGGTGGCATGTTTATCGAGGGAAATACAAGTTTTCCTAAATGTGCGAACCTGACAATCAGCGAAAATGATGCCAAGCAAGGAGGTGGGGTTTTTGTTGCTAATCGTGCTTCACCATCGTTCAAAAACTCAATAATCTGGGGCAATAATGCTGATAAAGGTTTTCAGTTTTATCTGTCGATTTCAGGTGATGGTGCTGGGATAGTTCTGCTTACAAACTGCGATTATGGTGCAACATACGACGATATTGAAGACACAAACAACAAAATTTCCGCAAACACTGGCTCTTTGATAATTGACCCGAAGTTTGAAACTGTTGATGATGATGAATTCTTTTTGGCTCAAACTTCACCTTGTATCGATGCCGGTGCAGGTTCAGCGTCAGAATTCACATTTTTAGCAGGTAGATCGGTTACAGATTTGGCTGATGAAGACCTAAACGCTGTTGATATCGGCTATCACTACAAAAAGTAAAAAATGGGTTGTGAGTTACAATTAGTGTTTTCGGGTGATTCTAACGATGAATAAACCGAGAACGAACAACAGCAATCCGATTAAACTCACGTTTTGCGAACCGTCGCTTACGTTTGAACTGCTGCAACCACCACCACCTCCGGAGCTGCTGGTGCTTCTGATTCTACCTTCAAAAACAACGTTCACAGTGCCGACTTTGTCAGTATTGATAAAAACATCAACATTTGCATTAATTTTCAGCGAAGATAAGGGCGCAGTTAATATTGCCGTGTAAAAACCTGTATCAATGTCGAAATTGAACGCTCTTAGAGTGCCATGACTTGTGTCTCCGGTAACAGTCAGGGTCGAATCGTATGCGTTTATCCCGTTTGAATCCCTTGGATTCAGTGTAACCAAAACTTCGCTGTAACCGTCAGCAAACGAGCTTTCCGGCATTGCCGTTATCTCAGAATCACCAGCTGAAACCGAATCGACATAGAAAATCGTCACTTTTTGTAGAATCGGCTCAACATTAGGCGTGATTATCGCGGTTATTTCGTCGCTACCGGTCGCTGCAGGCGCATTCACATCAATATAGAACTTTGCTTTGTCCACAGAATCCTGAGTCGCAGTTATTGTGCTCGCACCAATCTTGATATCAACCGCATTTGCGGACAAATTCGTGATTTTATCGTTGTATTTGTTGCGGGCAATGACAATAACCCTTGCAGTCTCCGCAGAATTAACAGTCAAAGATGTTTTGTTTATCGAAATCTCAGATGCTGCGATATCAGGCACATCAATAACATCATGTTCGCGTACAATTAGGAAATAGTAGCCCGATTGCCCTGCCCAACCTGTAATTTTCAAGTGTGCTTCACCTGAATAAGTCGAAGTCCATCCCTCAACGCGCGGGTCAAGAATTTCGCCGTCAACATCGTAGGCTTCGGGGTCAGCATCGTCAGCTTCAACCATGTACGCTGCAGAAGCAGCATTAGGCGAGATAATTTCATTCATAGTCGAATCATAAAGCGTCAATCTGGAGTCAAAACCTGTCGTAAAACAACTGCTGATTACGATAAACGAATATTTCTTCCCACTTTGAATATTAAATTTGTAATAATCAACATCGCTGTTGTCCTCAATATCCGCAACAAGTGCAATCGGCGAGCCGTTGGCAGAATCGAGCATCAACGCTGTCGCATCAGTCGAGTTATCGTTCGGTTCAAAGGGTACAACAGTTCCTTTAGTAGTTAATGCGGGATTCACAGGATTTACCGAACCTTCTTTCAACAGAAACTCGTCTGGTTCCTGATTTATCGCAGGATTGCTGGCAGTCCCAACATTTATCCCAATAATCTGTGGTGCTATGTCAGTATCGATAGTATCATAATATGAACCTAAATTTTGGATATCAACTGGGAAAGTAATTAGCCAGTACCTCCCAGGTTCAATACCTGCAAGAGCAAAAACTCCTGAGCTTTCGGAGAGTCCACTAATCACAGGCATAAAATCCTTAAGGCTCACAATCGAAAAGGATGCCCCGAAGGTCGGAATTGAATTTTTCGTCGCAATTCCACCAAGAGTAGCAAAAGCTGAACCAAAATTAGCATCGGGATACAATACACTAACTCCGATTTCATCGTCGCGTTTCAGGAAATGCTGCGAGATTTCACCAACATATGCTGAAGGTGACATCGACGAAAGCCTGAGAAAAGTATGGTCTAAGCCAAATAGATGACCAATTTCATGCGTCATAATCGGCTCGACATACGCTTTGTTCGAAATCCCCGAAGTGTTTCTGCCAAGCGTATCCCATGCAAACGAAGTGTCGTTTAACCCAATATCAGCATCAAGAATCTCACCTGTGTTCGCGTTGTATGTTACTGTTGCCAAGCCGAATACACCGGGTGATATATTTCCCTTATTATCGAAATACAATGTGTTTTTATTGTCGTTTCCATCTTTCTTGGCTTCGGTTTTTCCTCCATAAACCAATTTCGCATTGCAAAATTCAAATTTATTCCATTGATTCATCGAGTTAAGATATGCCTGAAATTCACTAATCAAGCCGTTAAAATCCCTGAAGTCAGCACATCCAACTCTATTAAATTCTAAGATAATATTCCCGTTATTATCAATGTTTGGATATTGCGTTTTTGTTATATCCCATTTTTTCAAGTTTCCATTAGTTGGCAACCTTCCTGGAGTATAGGCATCTGATGTTGAAAAATACGTAAAAAGCATGCTTACTGCAATAACAAGTAAAAGTAATGATTTTTTCTGCATTCGTTCCTCAAATTATGTAATTATTTGCAGACTTTCTGCTGTGAGTAAAAACAGGTTTACCTGTAAAATATTGATTTTATAATATTAACATCGCAAAAGAAGCATCTGTTGGAGAAAATAATGAAATTTTTCGTTACGAGTGATCTTCATGGCAATCTCGATTTTTACGAGAATTCGCTAAAACTTGCCCGTGATGAGAATTGTCAGGTTGCTGTTGTTGCGGGAAATCTTCTTCCAGACGGTTTCAGCTTGAGTTTGTCTCTTGGCGTACAACTGGATTTTATTGACGAAGGATTGAAATATTATCTTGAGGAATTCAATAAAGCAGATATTCAGGTAATTTTGCTTTTGGGCAACCATGACTGGGCATTTTGTGAAACAAACATAAAAGAGCTTGAAAAGCAGGAGCTTTGTGTTTATGCGCACAAGAAGTTGATTGACATTGTTGGAACAAAATATCAGCTTGTCGGGTATAACTGTGTTCCGCAAACGAATTTCTATCGCAAAGACTGGGAAAGACTTGAGCATAGAAGTGCTGTTGTTCCTGATTCAGTAGATTTTTTCACAAAACCCGGAGTTTCCAAAATTTACACCATTGACGCTCAAAAATGGTTCGATTCGAAATCAACAATCGAAGATGACCTTATGACGCTCCCTACACCGCAAAACTGGCACAAAACCATTGCAATTACTCACGCACCACCAAAGCAAACACCGCTTGACAGAAATTATCAAGGTGATAGCGTCGGCTCTTCGTCGGTCAAGAATTTCTTACTATCAAGGAATCCTTACCTGTCGATACACGGTAATGTTCACGAATCTCCGAAAATTACAGGAATTTACAACTGCATGGTTGGGTCTACTATGTCAATAAATGTGGGTCAGCAGCTGGGAATACCGAGTTTCCATGCATGTACTTTTAGCCTTGAAGATGTACCTGGTACAATAAAACATACGGTTTTCGACTCAAGCAGAAAACTCAGCGATAAGGAGTTATTTGATACAGGTGCGATACCTTAACAAGCGGTTGAAAGGTGCTTTTTTTCATCAATTTGATAATGATAATAAATATAAATGGAATGAACTTTAGTGCAAACAATTGTAAAATGAATTAAATTTTAATATTTTATAAATAATTGAATATATATCCGAGGCGAATATGGTGAAAATAAAGAGTGCATTTTTTTGCGAATTGGCAATTGAGGCTGGATTTCTCACCCGTGAATTAATGATTGAAGCATTGAAATTTCAAATTGAATTAGCAAAAAAACAGCAGCATACGCGAATTGGCACGATTCTGGTCGATAAAGGATTTATGTCGCTTGAGAACGTTCTACAGGTACTTGAAAACCAGCAAATTTTCTTGTACAAATGCTCCGCATGCGGGAAACAGTATAACATTCCTTTTGCTAACCAAGATTTTAGTTACTTTTGTCTCAGAGACGATGAATTGCTTACGAAAGTTCACATCAACGACGTAAGATCAGTGAAAATCGACGGAGTTATTCATTATTCGATGGGATTTCCAGGTGGATTCAGTCCACAAGATGAATCGAGTCACAGAGCAGTTCGAAACATTGATGATAAAACAAAATCATCATATCAGTTTTCAAATACAAAGTTTAATTACAAGCAGGTTCAACGTGATTCTGAACGACTGAAAGATTTAACTTCTTCGCAGCAGGAAAAATCGAAGCAAAGTGTTCCTTCTGAGAACGACAATATAGCATTAAGAAGTGATAGAATTCAACTTGACCCTAAAATTCTTGCAGCTATGAATAAAGGTGAGAAAACTGCGTCAATGCGCAAGGAAATGATGTCAAAAAAGTTGGTTCAGCATGAATTCGAGATTAAACCCGACAAAATTGACCCAATGCAGATTAAAGCTTTTGAAAGCATGAATTTTGAATTTAAAACTGCGGAAGTTGATGCTGATTCGGAATTTCAGCAGGAAGACGTTATTCGCGAAGATATGCCGATTCCGCCGGTTGAGGATATTGAGATACTTGCTGAAAAAGCCCTCAACAAAATCGGAAAAATTGCATTAGTAAGTGAAATTGAAGACCAAGAATTTCAAAGCGACCTTTTGATGGTAGAAGAAGAAAAGGTTCTTGCGGATGAAGAAATTGAGTCAGATAGGATGATTCTTTCGGAATCAGTGCATTCGGATATGATTATTCCAACTAAATCCGATGAAGAAGTAGGCGAAACATCTGAATCCGCCGAGAAAGTTGAAGTAGATGCTAAGGTTGACGAAGATGTTAATGTGGAAGAATCTGATGAAAAAGAAGCGGAAACATCTGATTCCTACGAAGAAAATGAGACAAAGATTGATGCTGATGACAAGATTGATGCTGTTGAATTCGATGATGAAATAATTATTGAAGAACAAACGGTTGTCGTTGTAGATACGACAATATCACCAAAATATGACGACAATGACTTGGACGAAATTGCTAAAACTGATGACTTGAACCTCGAAGTGATAGATGATGCTGAAATTGCTGCGAGGGAACAAGAAAAACTAAGGCTCAGCGAAGTATTTAGATATGGAGCAAGCGAAGATACTAAGGAAGATGCTGGTGAAGAAGAGATTGAAGGAATAGTAGACACCGAAAAGTTTGGTGAAGAAGAAATAATCGAAGACATGGACATTACCGAAGACCTTGAGAAAATCTACGATGATGCTGATATAACAGAGGACCAAGCACCAGACGAGAATAATGTTGTTATTGAGAAAGAGGTTGTTGAAGAAGAAATTTCGGACGAAGCTGAGGTTGCAGTTGATGATGCTGAGGACACAGTTGATGAAGCTGAGGACACAGTTGATGATGCTGAGGACACAGTTGATGAAGCTGAGGACACAGTTGATGATGCTGAGGACACAGTTGATGAAGCTGAGGACACAGTTGATGATGCTGAGGACACAGTTGATGATGCTGAGGACACAAACGATTCAGAAGACATTGAATTGAAATCGCTTGAAGATATCGATTTAAGCGATTTGTTAAAAAATGATTTTACACCACCGGAAACCGAAGATACTGAATTCGCGATTCAATCGAAAATAGATGACGATTTAGAGTTTGAAGAACAAAGCGAACATATTCCACCTAAAGATTCCGACACATTGCTTGAAATCAAACTAAAAGCAGACCTGCTAGAAACGGAAGATGCAGAGCTGGAGAGTGCTGAAGAAATTGCAGTTGACGATAAAGTTGATGAGAACGCTGAAGATGCTGAACCCAACGAAGAAATTGCAGTTGACGATAAAGTTGATGAGAATGCTGAAGAAGCTGAACCCAACGAAGAAATTGCTGATAACGATTCCGAGCAGAAAAATGGAGTTTCCGACAAATTCAAAGATATGTCATCTGATGCTCCAATTATCACAAATTCCAAAAAACTTAGTTCTATCTCGGATGTCGATGAGACAAAAAAGGATTGGAAAGGATTTTTATCTGAAGACATTGAAAAAGTATCAGACAAGAAAGCTTCGGATGTTATTGATCCGGAAACTGAAACTATGGAACTGTATCCTGATTCCAAGGAAGATTCATCAGATTCAGATTCTGAGATGGATATTACTGATATTACTGATGAAAATGAGGATGATTCCGATTCTACAGATATCCGTGAGATTCTCAAGGAAGGCAGTACTGAGTTGTATTTCAGGGAAATGAATGATTATGATGATATCGAGTTTGACATTGACGCTCTTGATGAAATGCTCAGCGAAGACCTTGTAATCGACGAATACGAAGCAGTTCGAAGGGATGATGAATCAAAGAGTATTCTTACAACGACATTACTTGATGATTCTGAACTTGATGAAAGCGAGGAAGACAATATACCTGAAAGGTTTGCTACCAATCGTATAGAAAAGCTTGGACCACCCGACGAGCCTTATGAAGAATTCGAATCCAAAGTTGAGCTGCCGAAAACCGGATTTACTCGTTTAATCGAAAAATTGAAGAAAGATGTTACTAAAATATTCAAAAAACCGGATTCTGAAACATAGCTTAAACCAAAAAACGATAACGTTCTTGCTTGGAAAAACTTCTTATGCATATTTTCTTTCGTATTTTGTTCTGTGTTCTTTTTTGCATGATAAATGCAGGCTGTGCTTCCAATTTGCGTTCTCATGCTATTGATTTTATCGACAATTATTCTGAGCAAGTCGCCACCCATGTGAAAAGCAGAAAAGCACAGATTGAAGTTCTTCTTAGTCTTCTCAATAACGATATGCTGGCGTATAAATACGATGCCATAAAGTCTGAAGAAATTACCAAGAAGATTGATAGATTGCATGATGAACAATATTTTTTATACACTCTCGATCTGACGCAGTTTTATCTTGAATATGAGATTATCGAGGAAAAACAGGTTTCTGAGGAGATTCGCGAAATTGTTGTCAAAGTCACCGGGAAAACGTTGAAACTCAATGATTCAAACAGAAGCGAGATTGTTGAAATCCCTGAGGAAGCGAGTTTGTGGTTATTCAAGGAAATTATTATTGATTCGGAACCTCAGATTATAGGTCCACAGCCTTACATAAAAAAGAAGAATGAAAAAACCTCTGAAAATTAATCTCAGAGGATTCCTAAGTTTATTCTGGATTCCCAATCAAGTTGGGAATGACAGTGTGAGGTTTATTTGTCGTCTTTAACCGTGTAGTCAGCATCAATGACGTCACCATCGTCCTTGCCGGGACTGTCCTGGGAAGCATTTGGAGCAGCACCTCGTGTTGTATCTGCACCGAAATCGACTGGCGGAACTCCACCGGGAGGAACCTGACCTTCGCCTGGCTGTCCCTCTGGCTGAGCATTCTTATATAGAACTTCTGAAACTTTCTGCATTTTTTCTTCGAGATTCTGTTTTTCCGTGCGAATTCTGTTCGAATCCTTGGCTTCAAGCGCGTTTTTAAGGTCGTCGCATGCTTTTTCGACATCCTTTTTATCGTCCTCAGGAAGTTTGTCCCCCTGCTCCTTGATGAGTTTGCGAATCTGATACTCAAGCTGTTCCGCCTGATTCTTCAGTTCCGCATCATCCTTGCGTTTTTTATCATCATCAGAGTATTTCTCAGCCTCGGTTTTCATCTTACCAATTTCAGAATCGCTCAAACCGGATGAAGATTCAATTTTGACACTCTGTTCTTTGCCAGTACCGAGATCTTTCGCGTTTACATTGAGAATTCCGTTCACGTCAATGTCAAAGGCGACTTCAATTTGCGGGATTCCTCGAGGTGCAGGCGGGATTCCGTCAAGCTTGAACTGCCCCAGAAGCCTGTTATCCTTTGCCATGGGTCGTTCACCCTGATAAACGAAAATATCAACTGCAGGCTGCATATCCGCTGCAGTGCTGAAAACTTCTTTGCGCTGTGCTGGGATTGTTGTGTTTTTGGGAATCAACACGTGCATAAGCTGACCTTCGACCTCTACGCCAAGCGATAACGGTGTTACATCGAGGAAAGTTATATCGCGCCGACCACCAACACTCAGGATATCCGCCTGAATCGAGGCACCGATTGCAACCGCTTCATCAGGATTTATACTGTGATTCGGCTCTTTGTTAAAGATTTCCTTGACCATATCCTGAATTTTCGGAATTCGAGTGGAACCGCCTACAAGCAGAATCTCATTGATTTCATTTGCCTTCAAGCTTGCGTCATTCATCGCGGTGTTGCACGGGTTAATTACACGATCGAACAAGGGCTCACAAAGCTGCTCGAATTTTGCGCGAGTAATTGTCATGTTGAGATGCATCGGGTTGCGATTTTCGTCCATGGTGATAAAAGGCAGATTAATCGGCGCCTGCGTTGTGCTTGAAAGTTCGCGTTTGATTTTTTCCGATTCTTCTTTCAAACGCTGCAATGCCATAGGGTCTTTGCGCAAATCCTGCCCATTCTCACGTTGAAACTCTTCTGCGATATAATTCACCAACGCTTCGTCGAAATCATCACCACCAAGATGGGTGTCGCCGTTAGTTGACTTGACCTCAAACACGGTTTCATCGTCAACAATCGAAATTTCGAGAATTGAAATATCAAAAGTTCCACCACCAAGGTCAAAAACTGCAATAGTCATGTCTTTTTTCTTGTTTTTGTCAATTCCATATGCCAGGGCAGCAGCGGTTGGTTCGTTAACGATTCGCTTTACTTCGAGACCGGCAATTGTTCCTGCATCTTTTGTTGCTTGCCTTTGAGAATCGTTAAAGTACGCGGGAACGGTGATAACAGCTTCAGTAACCTTTTCACCAAGATACGCTTCTGCAGTTTCTTTCAGCTTGCGCAGAATCATCGCTGAAACTTCCGGTGGTGTATATTCTTTGCCGCGAACCTTGACTTTAACCAGTTCTGAGTTGCTTCCAATAATTTCGTAAGGTACAATTTTTTCTTCGACAGATACTTCGGTGTGTCTGCGTCCCATAAATCGTTTGATAGATGAAACTGTGTTTTTCGGGTTCTGAACCGCCTGCCTTTTCGCAAGCTGACCCACCAAAATCTCATCATCTTCAGTAAACCCGCAAACTGACGGCGTTGTACGTGCGCCCTGTTCGTTTGGGATTACCACAGGTTCAGAGCCTTCGACCACTGCAACCACTGAATTTGTTGTTCCAAGGTCAATACCGATAATTTTACTCATATCAAATTCCTCCTATTTTTTAGTATATAAATTACAGTAGCAATTATTATGCCAAATCTCATCAATCTCGAATTTATTACCAAGATGTCGTTCTGCTTTGTGTTACTGAGATGAGAGCCAACAAAAAGTAAGCTGTTATTCTTAATCATAAAATTCCATCCTGCAAACATGTCATATTGTCATACATTTTTTGAATTTCTGCGAATCTGTCAGGTTCGAAAATTAAATATATAAACCGGAATGAAAATATGGTATATTATTGTTAAGGAATTTAGGTTTTTATCTTAGGAATCAAGTCAAAATAAGTTGGAAAAGTTTTCTTTCGAATTTATACGAGATTGGGCTTCGATGAATGAGCGAAACCGAAGGCGTAGCCAGAGCTACGTTGAGGATTTCAGGATTGACGAGAAGTCGAAGATTGTGTGAAGACGGAATGAAAAATCCCAAGTTATTTTTACTAGAGGACACAGGTGATTTATGAAAAAATTGATTCTGATTGCGTTTCTGTCATTAATGTTGACAAGCTGTTATATGCCGCCAAGATTTATGCAATTGAATCCACATTATAACAGTGATTATTACACGGTTTCGGATACGGGAACAAATGCAGCGCAAACTGATATAACATCTATAATTGCAAATGATATTAACAAGCAGATTGAAATTGCACTTGAAAACGGAAATATCCAGGTAGCTGCGGATGTTCGATTCACTGCTGAATTTTACTCAAAAAACCACAATATCGACCAAAACCTTTTTCAATCGCTTGTCGATAGGATTTCATTCGCACTGACTAAAATTAAAGACCGAAAATATGACATTATTTATCCCGATATAAGCATTGACGAAGCTTTGGAAAAAGAAGGGCTGCAGACTAATCACAGCACGGATAACAAGCTTGAGGAGAAATTGCTTAGTGAGTATGACCCAGGTGTGTTGATTTTCATCGAAGCAGGCAAGCTTTCCACAGGCAAAGTTGAAATTACTGCAAAAATTATTTTAAGAAAAAATCAAAGCGAATTATTCAGCAAGGTTTATAAGGTCGATGCTAAGCAGCAAAAAACATCTCAAAACGTTGTTAGAACCGCAGATTCAGGCCGAATTCGTAGTTCATTCTATTCATATTCAACCCCAATTTTCGCACCACCCTATTATTATTGGGGTTATCCGCATAACAATTATTATTGGGGATGGGGATATCCGTATTATAACCCTCGTTACAGTTACTGGCGAAGAAGACCATTTTATTCCAAACCTTATTATAAACGCTATAAATAAAAACACCCCAAGAAAGGTGCCATGCTGAAACATCAATCAGCAAATTATCCAACAAAACATATCCCTAGAGGTTAAATCTGGTAAAGATTGTGTGAAGTATGATAATCATACTTAGTGAATTATCAATCACATCAAAACTTTATTCTGGTGATGTTATGAAAAAGTGTAAATTTATTGGCTTAGCTTTATTAATTATTCTGTTCGTTTCTTGTGTAACCAGCCAAGAGGATGACAAGTATGGCTACAATTATGGTGTTGATGATAAAAAGGATATATCAACATCAAACGATGACGAAAACAAACCTCCCTCAACTATTGTACGTGTTCAGAACTTCCTAAGCGGTGATACATTTGTAATGGTTAACGGTAAAATCCTAAAGCTTGCAGGCATTGAATCCCCAAAAGCTGGTGAACCATATTTTAAGAAAGCCAAGGATTATGCACAATGGCTTATCGGTACGAATATATTACGCCTTGTCTGGATTAAAGATACAAAAAAGATTGATAAAGTCTGGAAAGCAAATGTTATTATCTCAAAATCTGGCAATATGATTTCTGTGAACGAACAAATGGTAAAACGTGGTTTGGCAAAAGTTACGGTTATTGAGCCGATTAAGTACCAAACAATTGATCTAAAAGATGATGCAAAGTTAATTTCATTATCAGATTCGGATAACAAAGCGGTATTCGATATGTTAATTGAGATGCAAAAAGATGCTCATCGAAACAAGCTGAATATTTGGAGTGGAAAGTACGAAGAATAAGGATTTAAATGGCATCAAAACAAGAGATGTTACTTTCGGTTCTTGCTGTAAAACAGGGATTAATCACTCCTGAGAGGGTTCAGGAATGCATGGATCTTCAGCGTATAATGCAGGAAGAGAAGCAGGATAGTGTATCTCTTTTGAAAATTTTTCTTGCTAAGGAGTATTTAAGCGTTGAACAGATTAGGGATATGCAGACGCCAGCACTTCCGAAAACTGTTACAATCGAAGGCGCAAAGCAATTACCCGATTATGAAATAATTGAGCAAATCGGCGAAGGTGGTGTTGCAACGGTCTTCAAAGCGATTCATAAACCTACGGACAATCTTTGTGCATTGAAAATTCTTTTCCCAATTCATGCTATTAACAGTATTTTCGTCGAAAGATTCAGAAATGAGGCTGAGCTTCTCGTAAAATTTGACCACAAAAACCTTGTAAAAGGCTTTGAATACGGAGTTTATCCGCCTGATGACGTGGAAGTCGAACCCCATGAACGCCTACATTATCTCGCGATGGAGCTTGTAACAGGCAGGTCTGTTCAGGATGATATACTTGAGAACAGCTCCTTGGATGAGAACAAGGCATTGCATATTATCATTCAGATTGCTGAGACTCTCGAGTATTTGCACTTCCAAAATGTTGTTCACAGGGATATTAAACCCGATAATATTCTTTACGATGATGAAGGCAATATCAAACTTTGCGATTTAGGATTTGCCAAGGAAATTGAGACTGACAAAGCAGGATCCATTGAGGATGTTACATGCGGTACGGTGCAGTACATTTCGCCTGAACAGGCACGCGGTTACATCGATGTCGATATTCGTGCGGACATTTATTCGCTTGGCGCAACTTTGTTTCATCTTGTAACCGGCGATGTACCGTTTACAGGCAAAGATTCAATGGACATTATGGCAAAACAGGTGCTTGAGAACATCGACCAGGAAAAATTTCAGAAACTCACGCCATATTTCGGTTATTTTATCGAAAAAATGATGGCAAAAGACCGTGAAAACAGGTATCAGACCCCCAGAGAGTGTATTGAAGATATAAACAGCATCATCAGCGGTGCTCAGTCTTTGCAATATAAGCCAGAGCATGATCCATTGCTTGCCAAACTAGTGGCACCATTGAAAAAGCCGAAAATTGGTACGCCAAAACATTTTAAACCACACAGGGGCATCAAACCTAAGACACCTCCTATTAGAAAAGCTACGCCACTTATGAAAACGCCTAAACCGATTAGAAAACCTGTAAAATCACCACCGATAATGAAGCCAAAAAAAAATAAAAACAACATAAATCCTCGCACAGAGAAACCCGATAACTAACAATCAGTTGACGGCCTTAAAACCGTCTTTCTGTGCCACTGCGAGAGTTTTGCCAGTCATTCTGAGCACAGCGAAGAATCCTAGTACTTTGTCAAGAAAGTAGTAAAGGGCTAAAAAACTGTCATTCCCAACTTGATTGGGAATCCAGGATAAGTTAGAATATAATATTG
>JAIOTL010000377.1 GCA_021106775.1 Planctomycetota bacterium
AAAATATACAAATTAAAATCGGGAATCCTGATACTGCCCAGTTGTCAGCTTTTTCCATTAATTCTCATACTCCTGGTCCTGAGCACGCGAATTGGAGTTTATATGTTAATAATCCGTTCATTTCTATGATCAATTCTTTAATTGGATTATGCTTTAATATAGTACGAATTAGAATAACATTTTTGCATTGTAATTGCAATTATAATCATAATTTAATCTCTCTGACGACCTTCAATTGCCGATAATAACACGCCCGTAGCAATCAATAATCTGGGATCAATATCCTGCTGACTCTGATCAATCCGCATAGTATATTTTAATACAAGTGGATTAAAATGCTGCTTGATATTTGCAACTTCATTTCCGTGCAGCGAAACAATCTGGTATTTTTGAGGAATCCAGTTTATCATTCGGCTTAGAAGTGCAGTCCCATATTCTTTCAACCTTCCTATTTCTTTTTCTTCCGCCGTAAAATATATCCATTCGTCCTTAAAAATAGATTTTAATCCTTTGCGCTGAATAATTCCAACATCCTGCCCAATCGAAGAATCATGCACATAATATTTCGCACTAAAATCAATAACATGCGGCGTCTTAATAACTAAAATCTCTTCGGACATGCTCTCATCAGTATAAACGCGAATATCCTCTTTAAGCTTGAACGCTTTCTGCTTCGAATACATTACAAGATTGCCATCGTTATCATAAATGTGGAAAGCTCCGCCGAAAAGTTTCAGCATCTTCTTCCTGGTCAGATAGCAATCCTTCAAAAATGCGGGATGAATACCAGATTTTTTATCAATTTCCATGTTTGCCTTTCATTGACTTTTTAAATTATTTTCTACTGTTTCTACCTTTTTTCTATCTAAATTTCTCGATTATTTCTTCAATGTCTTCCGACATAACAGTTTCGCTATTTCGAGCAGCAAAAACTTTTGCGACATCATCCGAAATCTCTTCCAAACCTTCTAAATTAATTTCTCGAGTACATAACGATATTTCTCGTGCTGCTTCGATAGAAATCGACTCCAACCCAGTGAGGTCAAGTGCGACACCTTTGAACTTTGCTAATTCACGAGCAATCTCAGCAGATAGTTCAGTTATCCCGTTGAGGTGCAAAAAAGCTCCATTGCCTGCTAATTCTCTTGCGGTTTCTACTGAAATTTTTTCTAAACTACCCAGGAACAAGAAGTATCCATTTTCCGCTAATATCCTTGCAATTTCGGGGGTTAGAGTTGTCAAGCCATCAAATGAAATTGAATTTGAATGTCCAGCAATAATTTCAGCGATTTCAACGTTTAACTCGGTCAAACCATCTAGAAATAACGACTCCTCATGATGTTTAAGCAGTTCTCTGGCAATTTCCGGCGTTATTGTTGTTAACATGCTGATATTGCCTAATTCACCCCTAGCAATTTCATCGAATATCACCAAATCCTGCTCAGTAGGCTCTTTCATTTCTACTTGCTTTTCTTCTGCCTTCGAACCACCACCAAACATCGAACTATGCCGAATTATTTGCGCATTTCGTTCTCTTTGCTCAATTTCCTCTTGTGTTTCATCTGATGTTGAAGGATTTTTCCCTATCATCTCAGCAAGTTTTACTGCTTCTAACTCAATATCATTCTGCTTTACTTCAACCAGTGACTCGATGATTTTGTTTAGTTCATCTCGGAATTCTGACATTTTTTGGAAGCGGTCAGAAGGTTCGTCCTCAGTTGCTTTGTCGATTACTTCTCTGAGAAATTCTGGCAGGAATTTCGGTTTTAAACTGAGTTTCTTTGTTACGAGAAAATACAAAGTCTTTCCAAGTGAATAAATATCTGTACGCTCGTCAATGTTACCCGCTTCCCTTTGCTCAAGGCTCATATAATCAAGCGTACCAAGCACAGTTCCCGATGCAGTCAATTTCGGGTCATGTTTTAATAACGCCAGCCCGAAATCCATTAATTTAACTTTATCAGTAGCTATATCCAGTAGGATGTTACTCGGTTTTATATCCCTGTGAATAACATCTTTCTCATGCGCAAAAAAAAGCGCATCCGCAATTGACGCTATATATTTCATTGCCCTTGTCGGCTCAAGCACCCCTTGTTTATTCACGTGCTCTTCAAGGTCATCTCCCTCGACATATTCCATCACTATATAGCGATTCCCCTTAAATTTCTTAAAATATTCGATTGAGACAATGTTTTCATGCTGTTTTAACCTTTTTGCAGCTTTTGCTTCCCTGCGCAGACGTTCATTGGCTTCAGCATCGTCTCGGAAATACAATCCGATAATTTTTATTGCAACTTTTTCCTCTTGTTCTGTGTCATAAGCAAGGAAAACCACACCCATCCCGCCTTTGCCAAGAATCTGCTGAACTTCGAATTCGTCAGGCAGCAACGAAAGCTCAGCATTATTTTTGATTGCAAGACGATAATGCAGACAAGAATCATCAAGATTGTCAAGCTCCAGATAGACCTTGAATAAATTGAAATGTGCAAGCGCATCGTCAGAATTCTCGGAAATTTGAGCAAGTAAGAATTTCTCTGCATCGCGTAATTTTCCTTTATTGTAATAAAGAGAACCAAGCGAATTGCGGACTTTCGAGCCATCTGCACCGAGATTCCTATCCAGCGATAAAATGTTTGCATCCCTGACGAGTTCTGATTCTTGCGGATTCAAAACAACGTCGTTCTGGTTTTCGCTTATTTTTTCTTTAACTCCCTTTTGCTCGACAAGAGAAATGATTTTATGTAAAAGCCCGATTCCTTCGAATTGTGAATCTTTTATCTCCTGCTGACCATCTTTAAGCTCTTCTACCCCTTGAAGAATCATATTTGCAGATTCCGCTAATGTGCTAATTTTTGCCTGAAAACTCGAAAGTTTTTCCTGTATTTCAATATTACCCTTAATACTTTCGAGAACTACTTTGACTATGTTTGCT
>JAIOTL010000156.1 GCA_021106775.1 Planctomycetota bacterium
TGTCAGACAGATTGATGCGAATTTCGACCTTGCATTATCACCTCTCGACGTGAGAATAAACGGGTCACCGCCGCCCAATATTATACCTGCGATTGTTGCCCCTGCTGTTACGGTGAGTGTTTTGTATATCACATTGCCAGCATCGATGTCAGGCACAATCAATATGTCAGCATCACCTTGAATTTTGCCGGGATAATTCTTCTCGGCAGCAATGTGCGGACCAAGTGCCACATCAAAAGATAGCGGTCCTTCGGCAATGCAGTCGTTTCTGTCTTTGAACCGATCCGCGAGTTCTGCAGCGTCGATGGATGAGATAATGTTCTTATTCGGTCTTTCTATTGCGGAAATTATTGCCACTTTAGGTTTATGCACGTTAAGGGATTTTGCGACCTCGATTGCATTTTCCATGATTTTTAAACGTTGCTCGAAGTTCGGATATGTATTTACCGCAGCATCGCTGACAATCAAGAGCTTTGGATATGAAGGAATCTCAAAAACGCCGACATGGGAGATAAGGCAGCCTTTAGGAAGTGTGCCCGCTGCTTTCTTGCCGAGGATATATCCACGCATTATCTCATCAGTTTTGACTTTGCCTTTCATGAGGATGTCAACTTTACCCTCGATAAGCAGCTCTACGCCTTTTGCCACAGGGTCTTGCGAATCATAGATAGTATAATTATTGTTATCGATTTTTATGTCAAATTCCCATGCGATGCTGTTAATTTCACGTGAATCGCCGATTAATGCGAATTTTGCAATGGCGATTTTACCGCTTTCGTTTGCCATTTTTGCTGCAAGCATCGCTTCCTCATTGTCCGCTCCGACAAGCCCGATTATTGGCATATTCGAATGCGCAACATCCTGCTGAACAAGGTCGGATAAAATTGTCAAATCAGTTATCGGAAGTCCGGGTCTTCTGCGAAAATGTGATTCCATAATTCGAGTATTCAGCACCTTGCTGTCGTTTTTATGGTGTTCTTTATACAGATTGCGTTGTTTTACATAATCGGCTGAGTAACCGTTATCAAGGTATGTTTTCATGTTCTCGGAAATCATCATTTGATGCTCAAACGCCCCAGGCAGGATAAGCAATGGTATTGCATTGTGCAGATACTGTTTGATTCTGCTGATTATATTTTCGCTCCTGGCAATTCCACCAGTTAACACAGCACAATACGCCTTTTTCTTTTCAAACGCCATTTTCAGGATTCCATGTGCAAAACTTTTGGCGTAAAAATCGAAAATCAACTCGATTTTCTGTTTTTGAATGTTGTTTGCGCTATGTTCGTAAAAATGTTCCAGCGTCCGAAAACTGTTTGTCCCCGCAAGGTCAAACAAACCACCTCTTTGTGTAAGTGCTTTTTCAATTTCAGGTATTGTCAATTCGCCTTTTTGAATCATTCTAAGAGTCTCGTACAACGGAAGGCTTCCGCTGCGATTCGCTCCAGGCATCACTGAAAAAGCATTGAAAACATTTATCATTTTGTTGTTTTCATGTCTGGCGAAAGATACGCCACCGCCAAGATGAGCGGTGATTATCGGTTCAGAATCATCGACTCCGACAACTTTTTTTGCGGCATGATAAACTGCCTTATGATTGAGATAATGAGCACCTCTGCCTTGTTTCTGGATTCTCGAATAACCGGTCATTTTGTTGAAAAGATTCATTTCATCGGAACAAACAGGAAAACTCGTGGTCGCAACGGCTTTGCTATCGGTTAATTTCTTATTAAGTTCGAAAACAAGCGGGATACCAAGATTTGATGCATGGGCAATCTCAGCATGTTCCAAATCTTTCAGCATTTCTGGCACAAGTTGAAATGTATTGGGTATGACATTGGCAAGAAATCCGCCTCTGCCTGAAATCCCTGCGATTAATTCATGGTCGATTTCCAATTCATTAATGAAATTTTCAATTGTCTGCATTCGAGTCTCAAAGCTGTCATCCTCATGTGGTGGTATATGTACTTCTTCTTCGGAAAAGAGCTTAAAACCCTGATACACTGCAACTTTGGTGGATGTTGAACCGGGATTAATGCAAATGAAAAATTTATCTCGGAGTTTTTCGAGTTGTGCTTTGTTTGGCTCTACAAATAACTTTATCAGCGGGTCATTGCTTAATCTGAGACTATCATCCAGAAAAGCATTCAAATTTTTAGAATATTCCTCAAGCAATGCAGCATTACTTAGGTCGGGAGCTTTTGTTTTGGATTGGTCATCAGATGTATTTTGTGTCTGTTTATCATTAATCATACTAAGTCTCCGAAAAAATTGTGTAGCAGATTATGCTGTGAGTCAAAGTGAATCAATCTTCAAACCTACTATTATGGCATAAAAATTTCAATTATAAAACGTGATAACATTCACGTATTGCAAGACTTTTTATCTTATGAAATTGTATCCATTTGATATTCTTTTCACTTGCCCTTTATGACATATTTTGTGAATTTAAGAACATCACATTCTCATTTATGAAATTTTAGGTGAAAAAATGCAGCAAAAACCGGATTTTGAACTGATGAAAGATTTAGCGGTAAAGTCTCGAAGAGAAATCCTGAAGGGTATTCATAATGCAGGCAGCGGACATCCAGGCGGTTCGTTATCATGCATTGACATTCTTATCGCACTTTATCAATACAAGCTGAGATATGACGTTAAAAATCCCAATTGGGTTGATAGGGACAGGTTGCTTGTTTCTAAGGGACATGCGAGTCCAGCGGTTTATGTTGCAATGGCGGATGTCGGCTTTTTCCCGAAGGAAGAGCTTTGGGGATTTCGCAAAATTGACAGAATATTGCAGGGGCATGTTCATACGAAGATTCCCGGTATCGATCTTTCGACCGGTTCGTTAGGGCAAGGGCTGTCAGTTGCAAATGGTCTGGGATTGTCCGCGAAAATGAAAAAGCAGGATTTTAAGGTTTATTGCATCCTTGGCGACGGTGAAATGCAGGAAGGCTCGATTTGGGAAGCACTTATGACGGGTTCGCATTACAAAATCGACAATGTCTGTGCGATTCTCGATTATAACAAGGTGCAGGAGAACGGACGCGTCAATGATATTATGAATCTTGAACCATTGAAGGACAGGATAGAAAGTTTCGGCTGGAATGCCATCGACATTGACGGACACAACTTCGAGGAAATCGTCGCTGCCCTCGATGAATTCGACGAAACATCAGGCAAACCGACGTTTATCATCGCGAACACGGTTAAGGGTAAAGGCGTTTCTTTCATGGAATTCAATCATAATTGGCACGGCAAAGCACCAAACAAAGAAGCATTGGAAAAAGCTCTCGCAGAACTCCAGTAAACACTTAAATGATTCATATTTTAGATTCTTTTGCCACAGAAACACAGAGACCACAGAGAATGTTGAAACCGGTAGGACAGGCATCTTGCCTGTCTTTTTTTTACCACTGAGAACACTAAGATTCACGTTCAGAATTTATCATGCATAATTCATTTTAATGAATTACACGTCTAACCTTCTGCTAGCCTGGATTCTTCGGTCATTTCATTCCCTCTGAATGATAGGGTATGTTTGAAATTATCGATGGAACTTTGAGATCGCTTCGCTTCGCTCGCAATGACTTCAAGGTTGCCTGTCCCACCGTTATTTGGGCGGTACGTAGAAATCGGGTTTCGATTGGCGGTCTTTCTTGGACTCGGGTTTTTTGTAGTCGAGAATGTCGGTTTTGAACGCAGCCTCCTCAATCTTACTGATAATTCTCGGATCAAAAAAAACATCATACTCAACATGCTTCTCTTTGTATTCTTCACGCTGAATCTCTGTTTCATCCTTGAGAATCCCAATGAGCTTACCGTTGCCATGATGAATCTGCATCTTGCCTGAAATCCATGATTTTCGTAATTCCAGAAGAATCTTGTTTTTCAGTTCTTCTATGCCTAATCCGACTTTTGCACTAACAGCAATCGACTGTGGATAAAGCGTTTGCAGCACTTCGAGTTTTTTCTGTGCATCATCGTTTGGCTCAAGCAGGTCAACTTTGTTGAAGACAATCAGCGATGAAATATTGTGAGCATCAATACGTTCAAGCACTTCCTGTGCTGCGGCAATGTGTTTCTCGACATGAACCGACGAGCAATCGACGACATGTAGCAGGAAATCAGCGGTCATCGCTTCCTGAAGAGTAGCATTAAACGCTTCGACGAGATGATGCGGCAATTTTCTGATAAAACCGACAGTGTCCGAGAGCAGACATCTGTGTCCGGGTGCAAGTTTCCAGATTCTCGTTCGGGTATCGAGTGTTGCGAAAAGCTTGTCCTCGACAAAAACATTTGCGTCCGTGAGTGCGTTCATCAGCGTGGATTTTCCGGCATTTGTGTAACCGACAAGGGTAACCGTGAATAATTCATCGCGATTGCTCATTGAGCGTGATTTTCTATCGCGAATTTGAACAAGTTCGCGTTTCAGGTCGCGGATTTTCTGGCGAATCATACGTCTGTCAAGCTCGATTTGCCGCTCACCCGCGCCACCCATAATGCCCGTTGCCGCTCTTTCCTGCTCTGACGTCAAATGCGTCCACATTTTCCGAAGTCTTGGCAAAGAATAATTCAATTGCGCAAGCTCAACCTGCACCTTCGCTTGATGCGTCCTCGCACGCCATGCAAAAATCGATAAAATCAACTCGGTACGGTCGATAACTCTGACTCCGACCAATTTTTCGAGATTCCGTTGTTGTGCCGGTCGCAAATCATCATCAACAATCAACAAATCAACATTGTTCTGAATAATGTACTCAGATGCTTCCTGCGCTTTTCCTTTGCCGACATACAAGCCTGGGTCAATCTTCTGCTTACGCTGACAGAGTCTGCCAACAACCTCAACCCCTGCTGTGTCCGCTAAAAGCGCAAGTTCATCCAACGAACCTTCTAAATCATCAGCTTGCTGATAAAGCTCTAAACCGAGAAGTAAAGCCCTATCGAGTCTGATATTTAAATTATTATTATCTTGTTTCATAAGCCCCTTTCAA
>JAIOTL010000207.1 GCA_021106775.1 Planctomycetota bacterium
GCGAAGTTTATTCTTGCAAATCCCGGGGATGCTGTATTTATGACTACAAGAAAACTTGCAAAACAGATCAATGCCAGCGAAGCAACAGTAGTAAGGTTTGTTCGCAAAATCGGGTACAAGAGTTACATTCCGTCGTTTGACTTGCTCAAAATGTACTTGCTATCAGGGGTTACAACAATCTCAAGCACAGATTTCGTATGTTCCGCAATTGTTCGTATTTCCTGACCAGTTTCCGTGTTCCATAGTCTTATTGTCTTGTCATCTGATGCACTTACAATCGTGTTTTCGTCAATGTATCCAATAGAATTCACGACATCATTGTGTTCTCGAATCTCGCTGAGAACTTTCCCCTTCAAGCTCCAGAAAACGATGCTCTTGTCAACCGATGCCGTTGCAATTGTCCGATTATCCGTCGAAAAGACTCCGTCAAAGACGATTCCTGTATGCTTTTTCAAAGTGCGAATTTGTTTGAGACGCTGAATATCCCATATTTTCGCGGTTTTGTCATCGGAAACAGATAAAAGAAGCGATCCGCGTTCAGAGACTGCAAGCGAATTTATTTCACCGGCATGACCTGTCAAGGTGCTAACAAGCTGATTTTTCTCCAGACTCCAGTGTTTGATACTTCTGTCCTTGTCTGCGAAGAAAAGATGCTTAGAATCAGGAGAAAACGCCAGTGCCTTGATGATTTTTTTTCCTGCTTGAAATTTGTTCAACACGTAAATCTTTTCAGGAGTGATTTCGCAGATTACAATATCAACACCTTCAGAAAAAGCGAGAAATGAGCCGTCGGAAGAGAACGCAACCGAGTAAACACCAGCATCAGTTTTATATGTCCCAAGAAGTTGTGTCTTTTTGTCAGGTTTCTTCGGAAACGCCAGAACAATGTTTTCATCAGCATCAACCGTCTTTGTTTTGCCGGATTTTTTCAACAAAAGTTCAAGTTTTTCCGCTGTTTTTTCTTTGTACTGACCTGAAGGAAATTCTCGCAAATATCTCCGTAGAAACTGCGGATTCGTGCTATTTAGCGCTTTCGACGCAAGCGCTCGTTCATATGCATCTCGTTCTGCTCCGACTTTCGCTTGATTGTTAACACTCGCCCGAAATCCTTCCTCCTTCTCACGTTTCTCAAGAAGTTTATGGACTTTTTCTCCGTATCTTCCTTCAGAAAACTTATTCAAATACTCAAGACAATCGAGTGCATCACCGGTAATCGCTTTCTTCAGCGCGTGTTCCTCTTTGCGACGCTTAATTATCAATTCCTGAGTTTTCGTACGAAGTTCTTCGAACGGATGAAAATAAAATTCATCATCAGGATATTTCATGGTGAAATTCTCGGCTTCTTCGAGCCAGCCTGACTTTACACGTTCAAAATCGAGCATCGCTTTGACCAGAATGTCTTCCTTTGACGCTTTGAATTGCAGCACATCCTGATAAAAGCGTCCGCCCTCGCTGTATGTGATTAGATACCTTTCGCAGTCCTCAACTGAGCCCTTTTGCGCAATAAGAAAGTCATCTTCCTCTGTTTTGCGGTCATGAATGATGTCTTGCACCTTCCAGATGAGTGCGGAATTCGGGTAAAGACGGACAAAAGCCTCGCCATCGAGAATCCAGCCTTTCTGCACGTGTTCATAAGCTCGAATTTCATTTCGGTCAACAGTTGCAATAATTTCGTCTGTTGAAATTCTCGTAGATTCTATAACCTGGCGTTCATAATTTATCGATTTTTTCTTCTCAGGCAGAAGCACAACTTCTTCTGCGATGTAAATTTTGCCGCAATTCGAGCATTTAAGTTTTTTTCCGATAAGTTCCTGTTCAAGCGGAAATTCCTCATTGCAGCCTGGACAAATGCTGATGCTAACCCGCTCTACCTTCTCTGTATCCTCATCTTTATCCGCCATCAAGTCCTGAAATTCGGTTTGCGCATAGTCAATGTCATCGTATTCGACATTTGTACCTTTATTCTGGTTTCGCCACTGAAGATACTCCTTGAGTGTTGCTGCAAACTCACTTGCAGACTGATAACGTTTATATGAGTCAAATTCAATCGCTTTGTGAACTATCGCACAAAGTTGGTCGTCTAATCTGCTGTACGCCTGTTTTAGATCAAGAATATTGTGGTCTAACAAACGTTTCTTGATTTCCACAGGATTGTCGCCTTTAATTGGGTAACGTCCGCTGAGTAGCCAGAAAAGCGTTATCCCAAGAGCATAAATGTCTGCTGAAGGTCCAACATTGGGCGATTCCCACTGCTCAGGGGGCATAAACGAAGGTGTTACGAAGATTTCATGCCTTTCTTCGCGCGCTCCATCGCCGATGTACTGTTTTGCAAGCCCGAAATCTGTGATTTTGAGAACACCGTCAGATGTGAACATAAGATTGTCTGGCTTGAGGTCGCGATGCACCAAACCTTTGCGATGCGCATATGACAGACCGGAAAGTGCCTGCAGCATTGCCAGAAGTGCCTTTGAAACGGGCAGCGTTTTTCTGCGTTTGATGATAACTTTGCGTAAAGAAGGTCCGTCAATGTACTGCATTACAAGGAAATGGATTCCACGGTCGGAATCCGCATCAAGCACGCGCACGATATTTTGATGGTCTAGTTTTGCTGCCTCCTGTGCTTCACGGAAGAATTTTTCAAGATATTTCCGATTCTCTGAAAGCTCGCGTCTAAGCACCTTTACAGCAACATCAATCTTGAGCGTCGCATGTTTTGCGCGATAAACCTCGCCCATACCGCCACGGCCAAGGAAATTCATTATTTGACAGGAACCAAGCTTTGTATTCTCAAGATTCATTAAATTCTATTTTTTTCAGGTTTTGTGAATAATTGAAAATGTTTATATCACAAAAGAATTTCAGGATATATAAGCTTACAATCAAAACAGTAAAAATGCGAAAATATTAATTGTGATGGATATTTTGCGATTATTCGCAAGACTTGGTTTATCTACTGGTGGAATCCGCGGTAACAGTGAGTACGCGGAAATTCCAGAAGCCGGAAGCAATCATCGCGAGAACAGAAAGTGTAATTGACCAGCCTGTGAAGCTGAAACCCGCTAGCAGAATCACGAGAAAACCTGCTAAAACGGTGTAAATGACGAGTAACACTCCGTTTAATGCGTTTGAATCAAGCTTCATCAGCCCTACATTCAAAGGAAATGAAACAATTGGGATTGAGAATGCGAGTGCCGCGAAAAGGAGCAATCGCCAGAGAAATCCTCCGATACTTCCGAAAAAACCAGCACCTTCATCGACCGACTCATGCCACGAAACCGCATGATATTTACCGACGTAATTTTTATCCTCGCTTTGCAACACAACGTCAAGCCAGATTTCCGCCTGCTTGTTTTTCGGATAGTTCTTCGGGTGAACATTACCGAAAATAACGAAATCGACTCCTGCGGTTTCACGAATATATTTCAATGCCTGCTCGGAATTAGTCAAATTTTGCACGTTTTCTGTGTCTTTGAAAAAATTCTTGAATTTCTCGGACATGGGTGCTTCTTTAAGGGTAATTCCTTCAGCAGATTTAGCAGCTTTTGTGATTTCATGTTTAAAACGCTCGTTTGGTGTATCACCCTTTACAGCAGATACCACAAATCCACGCAAATCACGTTTATTGTTCTCAGCATGCGCAAAATCAAATATATCCTTTGTAATCTGCGGTCGAATCTGCGACATACATTTTTCCTCAGATGACGTTATATCAGCAGGAGGTGCAAAGAATTTCGTATATACGAAGATTGCAAGTAATATGAACGCAGCAAGACCAACCAGATTCCAGAAAAGTTTCCAACCAGGTAAAAATCCGCCAAGCATTGTATTTCCTCAATATTTCAAAGTATTATTGCACACATATCCGAAATATTATACACGTTCTAAGCAAGATTGATTAGCAAAATTTCAGACAGAAACCTGCTATTTATTCGGGGGGGTAACTTTTAACTCAATTTTCTTCAATTCTGCAAGTTTCTCGGGTTTAACCCATTCACCGTCCCATTGATAGAGAATATCAAAGATTTCTTGATGTTTTTCTTCGTCGATATGAGCCGGCATTTTGTATTTCTCAGCATATCCGAGTTCAATATATGCTGGGTCAAACACTCCACTGTTAATATATTGCTGAATTCTATAAGGTTTTTCATCAATATAATCCACAACAATCGCGAAAGCATCCTGCGCATCACGTTTTTCACCGATAATCTTCGACCACAAACCAAGTCTTATCACCTGTCGCAGGTATTCACCGGGATTATTTTTTTCATATCCTTCAATTTCCTTCCAAAGACGCGACCGAAGCAATCTGTAAGAACTCAGCCAATTGTTGCGATATTCCTCGGGGTCCGAATACCAGGGATGATAATACGTGATGATGTCCTGACGTTCAGCATCGAGCTCAGCATATTTGAGTTTTTCGATGAATTCATTGTATCTTGAAAGTGGAAGCACGCTTTTGTCAACCATGGGTCTGTATTTGTTGAGTTCCTTGGTTAGCTTTATGCTTTCGATTTTATAATCTAAGATTTCTTTTTTAATCGACACAATCATAATAAGTGCAAAAATTGAAACTACAAGCGCGCCTGAGCTAAATCCAACGAGTATGCCTTTCCAAGTTATTTCTCTGTGTTTAGTGGGTTTTTCAGATTCAGTCATGTTTTGTTCAGTCATGTTTACCTCGTTTAATCCGTTTGTATTCTGAACGTAGAATATTAAACAGAGTTTTATTCAATTTCTTTTATAAGTCGATTTTTTAATTCTGCAATAACAGTGTCAAAGGATTTATTTGTTTTCATCGGAAGCCAATGCATGTCAAACTTGCGAAACCATGTCATTTGACGCTTGGCGAACCGGCGAATGTTCATCGCTGTGATTTCTTTGAGCTCATCATAAGTTTTTTCGCCTGATAAATAAAGTGTCAGAATTTCTTTGCATCCAAGCGCTTTTGAGGACTGAAACCCGAATCCGTGCTTTTCGTTAATTTCTTTGGTTTCATCGACCCAGCCCTGCGTGAACATGTCTTCGTTCCTTGGATTTACACTCTCATAAAGCATCGGTCCGTCCCAGGATCTGCCGAAATTGATA
>JAIOTL010000292.1 GCA_021106775.1 Planctomycetota bacterium
CCTCAAGGGTTAGCGGGTTGCTTTCATTTTGAAGCTTCTGCATTTGTGCATTAATGTCAGTACTTTTAGAGAATTCATATACCACGCTGTGGTCTGATTTCGGGTACACATAATCCCCGTAATTTTCATCAAGAATACTCTTATTGCAGCCAAGCAGAAGTACAACAAAAGTCATAAGTAGCAATAATATATGCTGTCTGTTAATTTTCTGATTCATCTTGTCTCTTTCGTTAGTTGTTTAGTTGTTTATTTTTTTGATATTTCAAACTTACCCTTTTCGGTTACAACGGATTCAAAAAAAATCATTTTTGCAATATCAATAACCTCTTTTAGAGTGTGTTCTCCACGCCTTTCACAAAATTCGTAAAGAAACGAATGCATTAATGAATGAATTCCAACAGTAAGATAGTATGGGTCAATATCTTTGATAAATCCTTCATCAATTGCCTGCTTAAAGTCATTCTGAATTACTCTGAAGACCTCATCATGCATTTTTGTCTGATTTTCTGTCAAATTTGCATGATGATGTGAATATTCATCAGAGTTAAACCATAACTTCAATAAATCTATTTTATCGTTAAATAGTTCACATACCCAATCAAACGAAGCGAGAATCCTTTCAATCGGATTTTGGTATTTGTTACTCAATCTCTGTAAATTTTCAATAATTACTGTGAATTCGGATTCTTGCAACGCATTGAAAAGGTCTTTCTTGGTTTCGAAGAAATTGTAGATTGTACCGACCGAGAAATCAGCTTCTTTGGCAATCTCAGAAATTGTGGATTTATGGAATCCTTTTTTTGCGAATACAGCACGAGCAGCCTTGATAATCTCGTCTCGATTATTGTCATAAACCCTTTGTCTTCGTGATTTTGCCATTATTAATCCTGAAATAAGTTTTACATTCAAGATATGAATCCTAATTCATTTATTGAACGTTTTCAACGCATTAATATTCCGAAATAATCAGAAAGCGATACAAAACTTCATTTTTATTTCAATTATTTATTACTGTATTCATTTTCTGAATATAGGTTCATTCTTTTTCCAGATTTTGCGCAATTTAATGGAATTGTATTCAGTTTGAACCATAGTCGATTAAACTCAGTATTCAACAATATTAAATAGGTTTAGGAGGTGAGATGATTGTCATTGACGGCAGAATGGGTGAAGGAGGTGGGCAAATTCTTCGAACTGCGCTATCCTGCTCGGTTTTGACTGGTTCACCGATTAATATCGGGAATATTCGAGCGAATCGGAAAAACCCCGGACTTGCCGCTCAGCATCTGACCGCGGTCAAAGCTGCTGCAAGAATTTGCGATGCAGGCGTTACCGGCGATACGCTACGCTCAAGGGAGATTGAGTTTTATCCCGGCAAAGTTACCGGCACAAGTTTCAAATGCGATGTCGGCACCGCGGGTTCATTAATGCTGGTTTTTCAGACGGTTTTGTATCCGCTTTTGTTCGGGAAAGCGCGAACAAGCCTGAAACTTCAAGGCGGAACTCACGTTGAATGGTCACCGAGTTTTCATTATATCTGCGAAACATATCTGCCTGCACTTCGTACAATGGGCATCCATGCAGGGCTTGAGCTTGAACGACCTGGCTTTTATCCGAAAGGGGGCGGAAAAATTCGTGGGCTAATTTCGTCAATTGACCCGGAAGTGAACATAAATCCTTTGCAATTCCAAGAACGTGGCGAGCTTAAACATATAAAACTCATGACATATACTGCTGACCTGCCTGAACACGTTCCAGCGCGGGAAATCGCTGAATTCCGCAAAATCATCGGGTATTTGCCCATGAAACCCGAGATTATCAAGCTGAAAGGTACTGCGGATAATCCCGGCAACATGCTTTTGCTTGTGTTGCAGTATGAAGACGGGATGGCGGGATTTCAGTCGATTGCGAAACTCGGAAAACGAGCAGAAACTCTGGCGCGAGAGGTTGTCAGGGATTATCGGGCTTTTGCGGATTCTGAAGCGAGTGTGGATGGGCATCTGGCGGACCAGCTCATTCTGCCTTGTATTTTAGCGGAAGGTGAATCCTCATACACAACACCGAAAGTTTCCATGCATCTAAGCACAAACGCTGAGGTTGCAAAGATGTTCTTCCCTAAAGTTGAGATAAATATCGAGGGTGAGCAAGAAAGTTTCGGCAAAATTACAATAAATTCACCCGGTTACAAAAATTTGTTATAATCGTAAATCCAATCTTTTATTGAAGTGTACAATATATAAATATTGAAAGAGGTGGATTATGTTAGCGGATATTTTATGGTTTTTTGCTGCGAATTCCGACAAAGTTGACCCCTGGGTCTTCTGGGTAATAATTTCAGGTATATTTGTCGTATTCATGATACTTATTCTATTTATAAACAATTACCTGAAAGCGGAACCGAACGAAGCGTTGATTTTCACGGGTCGGAAATTCAGGAAGTGGATTATCAATGAAAAGGGTGAAAAACGCAGAATCGTTCTCGGATGGCGCGCAGTTGTCGGTGGTGCCAGGCTGAAGATTCCAGTCATCGAAAAAGTCAGTCGACTCTCGCTCGAATTAATGAATTTACCCAGCGTCCGTGTCGAGGCTGCATACTCCAAAGAAGGTGTGCCTGTTACAGTCGAATCGGTGGCAAACGTTAAAATCTCAAGCGAAGAAGGTATGCTCGGGCGAGCTGTTGAGAGGTTTTTGAGTGCATCTGTTTCGCAGGTCAAGCAGATTATCCGCGAAACGCTGGAAGGTCAACTTCGTGACATCATCGGTTTTCTCACG
>JAIOTL010000312.1 GCA_021106775.1 Planctomycetota bacterium
AAACAGCAAAAACCTCACCGAATACGACAATCCTTCGTATGACCCGCTTGACCCTTAATCCGGTTCTCCAACGATACAATCACAAATCGGCTCGCAAGAGAATTCATCAGCAATGGCAGAAATATTGTTCCCGATTTACCTTTTCGGGAGAATCGTCAATAATGTTGACCTGAGGACAGCAAAGCTTGACATGGCGTTTGCGGATTCCAGACGAACAAAACAGCAGGTAATTTATCTTGTTACGCAATTGTACACAACAATTCTCGAACTTGAAAAAACCGTTGAAGTGCTTGAAAGCTCTATTACAGTTATCGAAGAACTTCTGAAAAACGCGCAAAATTTCTTCGCTGAAGGACTTGTTACAAAAAACGAGGTTCTTGTTCTGGAAGTTACGTTGTCTTCAAGAAAACAGGCACTCTTAGAAGCGGAAACCGCGCTGAAACAGGCAACATATCAATTCAACTCAATTTTAGACCTGAAAATAACGCGCAAAACAAAACTGGCAAAACTCGACGAACTACCGAAATTTATGCTCGCAAATGTACCACTCGTCAATCTCGCGCTGCATTATCGACCTGAAATCGTGAAATCAATGTCCCAGCATGAATCCGCAGCAGCATATCTCAGACTCGGGCAAAACAACCGCTGGCCACTGCTTTACGGCTTCGTTGACATCACCGCTGCATCCGAAGAATCACTCGTAAACAACGCTTGGATGACCTTTGGTGCAAGAATGCAATGGCAGATTCTGGACTCAGGTGAAACATCAGCCATGATTCGCAAAGCAAAAACAGCGATTGAAATGCAGAAACTGCAAACCAGAATGCTTTTCAAGGATATTATGATTGATGTCAGAAGTTCTTACGAGAACCTGAAAATTGCTGAGAATAAGCTCAAAGTAAGCAGGAAAAAAGTGGAACAAGCAGAGGAAAATCTGCGAATTCTCGAAAATAAATTCAAAGGTGCTGGTGCAGACTCTGGAAGCGGTGCAGGCGTTTTCGCTACCGCCGCTGAAGTTCTAGAAGGTGAAACCCTTCTACTCGATGCCAAAAGAGATTTCTTCTCCGCAATATTCGGAATCCACAAAGCATGGGCAAAACTTGAGTATTCTACCGGTTTGAAGCTGAGTTCGGAATACGCAAGCAAGATACAACAGTTTCCCAGTGAAATGATGGATGACCCTTACAATGCGCTCGACAACATGTTTAATATGAACAAAAAAGACACAATTTATGATGACGTTAAAAAGGAGATGATTGAAGATAAGCCAGATGGCATCGACCTAAGCGATTTCGAGGACTAATGTGCGAATCGCACTCATAATTTTAAGAAAGTTTAAAAAAAAGAAAAAATGAAAGGCATAAGATGAGTTTCAAAAGAATCAGTCTTATACGGACACTAACATTACTTATTGCATTGTTTAGTTTCGGATTATTTATCGGGTGTAAACCACCAGCAGACGGTCAGCAATCACCTAATCCGCTGATGAAATCAATGCAGAATCCTGAAGAAAAGTATGCAAAAAACGTCGTATACGTTGCTTTCGGAAACACCTGCAAGGTTTCAGTTGCGCCACAGACACTGACAATCAACGTCAGCGGAACAATGGAGCCAATTCGCCAGGCGGTCGTAAACTCGAAAGAAGACGGAACATGTATCGGCTATTTAACCAAAGACAAGAGAATTAAAGGCACTCCCGGTGAACTTCTACCAGGTACCGAAGTAAAAACAGGTGAAATCCTCGTTGAACTTGAGCACAAGGTTATTGAACAGCAGATTGTGAATCTCGAAACACAGCTTGCTACAATGAAATATGGTGTTGATACAGAGGACGTAAACGAGGCGGAATCCGCTCTTGCACTTGCAGAAAAAACTTATAATCAGATGAAAGAACTGTTTGCAAAGGAATCAATTTCGGAAACCCAGTTTGATTCAGCAAAAATGCAATACGAGCTGGCAAAAGCAGGATACGACAAACTGCTGCTCAGCATCGATGCAATGGAAAAAAACCTTTTAGTTTTGAGAAAACGCTTCGAAGACCTCAAGGTTAAAGCACCATTTAACGGTAAAATTCAGAAGGTTTTCATCAATCCGGGTGAGCTCGCTGCAGGTATGGCAAAAACACCCGTTTTCGCAATCGTCGATGACAGTTATCTCGATTTCACTTTTGGCATCCCCGAAGAATATGCAAATTACATCGACATGAAAACAACAAATCTTCTGATAACACTGCCTGACGGTCGCAATCTTCCCGACGGTAAGATAATCAAACAGGTGAAAATCACTTCCATTGCACCGTTAATTGATTCGCAAAATAGAAATATAATCTGCAATGCGAGAATCCCGAATTACCGGAAAAACAACGAAGAAAATCAGAAATCCATTGTCGCTGGTATATTCGCCAAAGCACAAGTTACTTTTCAGATCACAGGAATGTTTATACTTACACAATCCATCGCTTCGGATGAAGACCAGGACTATGTTTTTGTTCAGCAGGGCAATGTTTTTCAGAAAACACCTGTTAAAACCGGCAAAATAGTGGATAGAAATGATGACGACAGCTTAATTGAGATTCTCAGCAAAAATCTCAATGCAGATACTGAAATCATTTTGACAGCACAGACAAAAATGCTTGATGCTGACACAATTACTTTTTCCGACACTTCCGAGCAGTGATTTTCACCTTCGACTCCGCTCAGGCTCCAGTCAGCATGTTGGTTGAGCGTAGTCGAAACCATATGAGTGCGATTCGCTTATGTAGAATAACCAATAACAAGGTCTGAAAACCTTAAGAAATTAAACTGAAATAAAATTAAGAGAGATAGAACAATGAACTTATCAGATATATCCATTAAAAGACCGGTATTTCCGATGATTCTCGCACTAGCGATGATGTTTTTCGGATATATAGCATTAAAAACTATGCCACTTGAGCTTATGCCCGAAGTTGACATGCCGTTTGTTACGATACAGACAATGTACCCCGGCGCAGATGCTGAAACCATCGAGAGAGAAGTTACTGAAAGAATCGAGAATGCTATATCGATTGTTTCAGGCATCAAGCTTATAACTTCAGCTGCTCAGGACAATTTTACGTACACTGTTGTAGAATTGAATGTCGGTGAAGATGCCGACGTTAAAGTGCAGGAATTTCGAGATAAAATATCCGCGATAATGATCAATCTGCCTAGCGATATTGAAGATCCTGTTGTCGAAAAAATCGACTTTACTGCAATGCCCATTGTTTCGCTTGTTATTTCGGGTCCGGGTTCAACTGCAAAGACAACGCAGTATGTTGAAGATATCGTTATGGACAGAATTCAGCAAATTTCAGGGGTTGGTTCAGTAATCAGAGTTGGCGGCAGGGAAAGAGAAATCCGGCTTTGGCTTGACCCACTTAAAATGAACGCAAAAAAGATTACTGCAACCGAAGTTATTCAGATTATTGCATCGAAAAATGTTGATATTCCTGGTGGTTCGATTGAGCAGGACCTTGTTGAGTATAATATTAAAACTAAGGGTCAACTCGAAAAAGTTGATGATTTCAGCAATCTGATTCTTTCCTACAGAAACGGCGCACCGGTTTATGTCAAGGATATTGCGGAAGTACGCGACGGTCTTGAGGATGAACGCTCGATATCGAGGCTTAACGGAAATACTGCAATCGCGCTTCAGGTTATCGCTCAGCCCGGTTCGAATGTCGTGAAAATGGTCGAAGAAGTCGAGAAAATCACAAAAGAACTTATGGCTGAGGACAAATTTGGTTACACCTTCAAACTTACCCAGGATATGTCAGTTTACGTCAAGCAGACCGTTGACGGTGCTAAGGAAGACATAATCATAGGTATATTTTTCACCGTTTTCGTTATTCTGATTTTCTTGGGCAACGGCAGGATGACAATTGTAACCTCACTTGCAATTCCAACGTCGCTTCTTGCAGCAATTGCAACAATCCATATGATGGGATATTCGCTTAACATGCTGACAATGCTCGGAATGGCACTTTCCGTCGGAATTGTCGTGGATGACACAATTGTCATGGTTGAAAATATATACAGACATATGGAAATGGGTAAATCTCGCATCCAGGCATCAATTGAAGGTGCAAAACAAATTACGTTCGCCATTTTGGCTGCTACATTCTCACTACTTGCTGTTTTCCTGCCCTTCGCAACAATGAGCGGAATCGCCGGTGAATTCTTCAGACCCTTCGGCTGGACAGTCGCTATCACAATTTTCTGGTCACTTATTATCTCACTAACCCTCGCAACAATGCTCTCATCACGACTCGTGGTTTTCACGAAGAAATCATCAACACTTAAAAAAGTTATTGACAGAATGATGAACGGACTCGAAGGTGGATACAAAAAAGTACTCGCATTTTCGCTTCGAACTCGGTTTCTCATTCTAATTATCGCAATAGGATTTTTCGCTTTCTCAGCATATATCGTTTCAACGAAGGTTAAATCGGAGTTTCAACCCAGATCCGACCGTAGTGAATTCTTTATCGCCGTGGAAGCTCCCTTGGGAACTGCCCTTCAAAAAACATCACAGGTTATGAAAGAGATGGAGCAGTCAATTTCATTGTTTCCTGAAGTTGAAATTGTTTTTGCTTCCATTGGCGGTGGACAATCGGGTCAAGTCTATAAAGGTGATATATACGTAAAACTCATCGGAATGTACGAACGTGAAAAAGACCAGTTTGTGTTAATGGCGGAAACACGTTCAATCATTAAAAAAATTGCTGAAAGGGAAAATTTCATCATCAGTATTACCGAAGAATCAAGTCAAGGTGGTATGGGCGGAAAGCCCCTTCAGTACAGCATTAGAGGTGGTGACTTTGAAAAAATCAGTAAATATGCCAGTCAGCTTATTGGGGAATTATCTAAAAATCCCGGTATTACTGACATTGACCAGACTTATAAGCCGTTCAAACCTGAGCTAAATATAAAGATTAACAGGGAAAAGGCGGCACAGCTTGGTGTACCGATTATTTCGATTGCCAGTACAATCCGAACATTCGTTGCTGGTGCTGATGTTACAACATTTAAGGAAGGTAGTGATGAGTGGAACGTTGTTGCGATGATGAGCAAAAAATATCGCACTAATTATAAAAGTCTTAATGACCTGACAGTTCGTTCGCAAACAGGCAAGTTAGTTACGTTGTCAAACTTGATTTCTTTCGACCAATCGGTAGGTTCTTCTGAAATCAACAGACGCGCAAGACAACGTTCTATTTTAATATCTGCCAACCTTGACGGAATCGTTCTCGGTGAAGGTAAGGAAATTATTACGAATATTATGAAAGAATTGAAGCTTCCACCCGGATTTACTTCCTCGTTTGAAGGAGCATCCGAGGTTCAGGACAACGTTGGTGCCAGTTTGATGACAGCCATGGGACTCGGATTCCTCATCGTTTACATCGTCTTGGCAATACAATTTAACTCGTTTATCCATCCGATAACGATAATGCTTTCAGTTCCACTGGCATTTGGCGGTGGCTGGCTGTTCTTATTCTTTTTCGGCAAAACCATGAACATGTTCTCAATGGTGGGTATGGTGCTGCTAATCGGAATTGTCATCAAGAACGGAATTCTGCTTATTGACTTCATAATAAGGTTTAGAAACGAAGGTTTAAGCAGGAAAGATGCGATTTTACGAGCAGGACCTTTGCGTTTGCGTCCGATTCTTATGACCGCATTCTCAACAATTGCAGGTATGATTCCTCTGGCACTTGAGATGTCCGAGGGTTCAGAATGGCGTTCACCGATGGCATTCGTGATTATCGGCGGTATGCTGACTTCGACGCTTCTTACACTGCTAGTCATTCCTGTTGTGTACACCATGTTCGACGATGTTGCGAATAATAGGCTGTTTAAGTGGATTCTGAGTTTATTTGTACCATCTGAGATTGCAGATGACGGATTCAGCGAGAACGCAATGAAACAACCTTTAACAGATTATGCATCTGAAAGCAAAAAACAGATTCAAGTTGATGAAAAGGTTCTTAGATTCCCAAAAACTGACGAAATCTACAAATCCGCCGAAGATTCAGACGGAATTCAAACACCGGGATTTGAGGAATTTCAGAAAATGAACGATGAAGTTGTTCTGGCACTTGATACAACACAACAGAATAACGAAAACTATGCACTTTTAAAACAGCTTGAGAGCGAAATCTCATCTAAACTTTTGGATTTGAATTCTGCTTCATCCAAAATCGAAGTAAAACCAAACTCAGTCGAAATCGATGATTCGTTCCCTGAAATGAGGTCAGCAGAGGATTCCAGACGTTTAAAGGCGGTTACTGAAGAGGATTTAGCAGAAAATAGGGTTGAAATGCAGAAACTAAGCGCAATTGCGAATTCGAAGGAAGAGATTCTCAATGTCGATTATCCTGATTTTGATGAAGAAGACATACTTAAACAGTTCAATGCGATGGAGAATAGAAAATCAGTAAAAAATACTGGCAATGTTTCCGAGATTCTCACTGTTGATGAACTGAAGACGGATGAGGATACTGCAGGTGTTGAGCAAAGCAAGAAAAAAGATGTAAAGTTTTATGACCCTGTAACTTCATCACGGAAAAAAGGCGAGAATGAAAAGATATTCGTTCTTGATGATAATGGTAATCCTGAAACTATGCCCGATACTGAACGCGATATCAAAGTGGAAAAACCTGTTAAATCTACCAATCCGGGAACTAAGCACAAGTCAACTACGAATGATGTACCGAATTTCTCTAGAAAAGACTCACAGTCTGTGATTTATCCACCTCCGCAGGAAAAAAATGACACACTTGCTGACGATGATGAAAGTGGAAAGACCAATTCTGGGAAATAATCGACAAATTATTGAATAGGTTGTGTTCCGAAAGTAGTACAGGGTTCAAAAAACTGTCATTCCCAACTTGATTGGGAATACAGAAGAAGTTAGAATATAACATTGCATCCGTCTGGATTCCCGTTTTCACGGGCATGACAATCCTTCGCATCTTGCCTGACACTCAGCATCAATATAAACAGGCAGGGATGCCTATTCTACCATTCACTGAAACTTATGGGACACAACCTAAATTATTTTTCTAACATAACCTGAAGTATGTTAAAAAGTATGTCTTCGATTCGAAATCAAAGAATCATAGACATACTTTTAAATTTGTTGAAAGAACATTGTATGCGCATACTTTTCAGCTTTGCTAAATTACTTTCGGTGCTGATTCTCGTAACTTTGGGATTGCTGTCTACAGGTTGCAGAACCACTGGCGAGGGCGTAGATTTCAATTTATCTCCAATTGCCAGCTATTACAAGCGGCACAACGCTTCGGAAGCGTATGTTAATGATATAAATCATCAAAAGCTTGAAAACACGAGCGCAACTGACACTTTTTCACTAAATGTCTCAAAAATCGTTACTGAGCATAAAAGCAAAGGAATGTTCGGGCTGCATAACAAGATTCTCGACCGATTGCCGAACACTGTGTTTGAGAAACTTGAGATTTTATACCCGTTTATTGAGTATAAAAAACATGCGGGAGGTAAATCTGAATATGGCTTTAGACCTCTGTTTTACGTTTCCAACGATTCTGTCAAAGATACGACTAAGATTGATATTTTATACCCGCTTGCAAGATATTTCGAGAGCCCTTCCGAGAACAAAATGTTTTTGTACCCGTTTTTTTATTATGACGAACTCCGCAGCAAGGACGGGCGTGTTGACCTGGATTCGTTCTTTTTTCCGCTTGTGTTTTACGGTAAAGAAACTTTTCCCAAAGCACCGCAAAAGCTGACTTCGATAATGCACAAGGACAAAAATGATGACAGGCAAATCTCGTTTTATGAATTTAGCGGGACGAAAACGCAGTTTGATACTTTTGATTTGAATAGGAATGGACTTATTACCAGTGATGAAGCGGTTTTGGCATTGAGTCAGGAGAGAGTTTTATCGTATTTTGCGATTTTTCCACTCGGCGGAAAAATCCGCGATTTCTTTTTGAAGGAATGGATAGAGTTTTTCTTATTCCCGCTTTATTATCACGCGATGGAAGGCGGTTACGAGAGTTTTTATCTGTTGTTTCCGATTTTTCATTGGGGTTATGGTGACGGCAGAAATTCGTTCGCCATATTCCCGTTTTACAGCCAGGATACAAGACGTTACATCGTTGAGGACAGCGCAGGCAATCTTTCTGAGGGTCCGAGGCAATATTCGCGTTATACCTTTTTGTGGCCTCTGATAAATTATGCGGTTGATTGGTCGCTTTTCAAGAAACCCGGTGCTGACGGCAAAAAAACTTATGAGCACAAAAAATATTCGGAATCGTTATATATTTTCCCGTTTTACGCACATCAAATTACCCAGAAAAGTCAGACATATTCGGTTTTGTTCCCTTTTTTCACCTACCGATACGACAAAAGAACTGACCTTGAATCCTGGGATATTCTGTATCCGATTTTCAAATATGCGAGCGGAATCGGGCATTATTCGCTCAGATTGTTCCCTTTGTTTGAGACGTATAATATAATCAGGGAAAACGGCTCGGAAGCTTCAACTTTCAAGCTTCTGGGACCACTCATTTGGATAGAATCAGATAAAAACAAGTTTGAAAACGTTGATATGGCTTTTATTTTCGGTCTTTTCTGGAACAAAAACTACAAAAAATTCGATTTATCAACAGGAAAAGTCAGAGCAACTAAATCTAAAACCAAACTCTGGCCTATGTTCGGCTTTGATTCAGAATACGACGGGAGTTACCGCTTCGAGGTTTTCTCACTTCTGCCGATGAGTGAAATTCCTGACCACGATAGTATTTGGGCACCGTTTTGGCGTTTATTTTTCTATGAATATATCCCAGCTGAGGAAATTACGCGATTCAACGCAATCGGACCATTTATTCGCTACGAGAAAAACCCGGACAGAACGAAATTCGACTTTTTTCCGTTTGTTCAATATCGAAACACTAGAGGAATTGACGGCAAATCGCGCGAATCTAGCTTTGACTTCCTTTACGGATTGGTAGGCGGTGGGAAGGATGAAGTTGGAGCATATATTCGATTATTATGGTTTTTGAAATTTCACACATCCGACAATTGATTCGGCATTGCATACTGAAGTTGATAGTTACTTCAAATTTGTCAATTTTGGCAAAAATACCTGCAAAAAACTATTTTTTTGGAATCAATAAGTAAATTATGCCACCCTTATTTTCGATATTAAATCTAAGCATGTTTTGGGTTTTCGAATAGCTTGGAGGTACAATGTCGGTTGCAGGTATCAATAGATTCTGGGATAAAAGATCATTAATCTTTAAGGTTTTGATTGTAGTCATAATTATGGTTCCGCTTGGTGTGTATAATCTTGTAGGAGCTTCGATGTTTGGAAATAACACAACTGAGATTAAAATTTTGGATGCCAATAATGCTGAAAAAGACTATATTGAAAATACTGATTTTTTCAGGTCCGAAATATTAAATCCAAAAACGGATGTAGCGCTTATTTCGGTTGACGCAGATTATTTTAATGATTGAAATCTATTCCTAATCTTGTTTCATATTCGCTAGTTTATTCGGGTATGTAATTAAATGAATTATATTGCAAATCCAAATATTTTTTTTGATTCTTAACCCGATTGATTAGAAGTTTTATCATATAAATTCTATTATTTAATATTTTACTTCCACTAGCATCTTCAAGTTTTATTCGATTAAATATTTTAATTGCATTTGTATAAAATCCGGCAGAATAGCTGTATAGTCCGTAATATTGCAGAAGATTGTCAGTATATTGTTTTTGGATATACTTGTTTATAAATGGCGTCTCAGCGCACAATTCATCTAATTCGTTGAAAGAAAACTGCCAAATATATCCATATTGTAAAATAGATCTAAGCTTAAGCCAAGTTAGACTATTATAATATTCTTTTTTTTCTGGAGCATTTTTAAATACATTAATTAAATAAAATATTATCGGATATTCATCGGGTAACTGTTCTATTAATGTATCATCATCTAACGGAACTCCATTTTTATCATAAAGCATTAAAAATAAAGAGCTAACTAATTCCTCATCACTAAAATTGCAATATATTTTGTCAAACTTAACTAGTGCTTTTCCGATTTTAATCATGAAATCATCATAAAATATATAATCGTTTAGATTCGCTATAAAGTATAAAAGATTTGTCCTCTTCTTGTAAGCCATGCTATTGGATGTATTATTTTCAATTACTTTCCTCCATATTTTGTAAATATTTAGAAGTGAATTATCATCATCATTTCTAATCGAAGCATATAGAGAGCTCATTAATTCGTGTTTTAATATTTCTCTGACAATCTCGTCATTAAAATTGTTAGAAATGCTATTATTAATTATTTCATAAACAGATTTTAGTTTATTATATTCGGAAACAACAGCATCATAATTTCCTGCCATAATAAACCTATTTATTCGATTAATTGTATTTAATCCTTTGTTGTCATCTTCCATTGTGTTGTCTTTGACGAAGGAACAATTATCACCATAGAATGATATTTTATTTATTTTTATATTAATTTTATTGAAGTTAGTATACGATTCGGTGAGAGGAGTAATTACTCCGAAAAAATACCTACCTTTAGGTAAAGGTTTAATTCCATCCATAACATTTCTATAAACTATAAAATTATTTTTCTTGTCATAAACACAATATGATAATTTTTCATATTTCTTGTTATATTCGATAGTAACCCTGTAGTCATCTGCAATAAATGAGTCATTATATGAATGTCCAAAATTGTGATTAATTATATTTGGTTCACAGATATTGTGTGATAATTTAAACCCGCTTGTCGTTGAGAATCCACCACCTGACGAAGCACTATAAAAATAACATAAGTTTCCTTTGGAAGTGCTAAGATTTAATTGACCGCTTTTGGTGTTTCTTTCTGATATTCCGAATAATCCGATGTCCCGACCAGCACCAAATTGCATACCGTTCCAATTCATATCTAATACATATTTAAAAGAACATTCTTTTTCAAAATCAATAATATTTCCAGCGTATGAATAATTAGGCTTAAATAATCTATATTTACTTTCCACGTCGTCATAATAATAGCTTAAATGACTAGTCCTATTACTTGATATAATGACATCTCTTCGCATATTATCTTGATAAATCGCATCGTAAATGACATTATCGGGAAATGAGTAGAAATAGTCATATTTGCTATCGTTGTCAATAACATTTCCTTTATTTTTAATTATGCCGTTATTGTATTCAAATATAGGTTTATATGTTGTGCTTTCAATAACGTCTTCAATTATTTCCTTGCTGTTTGTAGGAATATTATTTCTGAGTAAATATTCTTCAAGAGTTTCAATATCCCTTGTAGTTAATAGAAATTTAACAATAAAATTAGTAATAGATTCCTTTATATAAGATTTAGTATAAAATCCCAAAGTTACAATTATATAATCCAGGATATCATAATACATATCGTTCATTCTTCTTTTTAGAATTTCTTTATTAGTAACTTTATTCAGGTCGTCGATAGATTTATAATTTCTATTTTCTAGAAGTTTAGTAACAGAGTGCAGATAGGTTGTAATCATGCTTTCGTCGTATACGTTAGTATTTATTCTGTCTTCAATAAATATTATATTATGTCTGTATAAATTAAGTTTGCCGAACAAAACATGATGTTCTAATTCATACTTATTAATAATATTATTGTAATCTAACTCTTTAATATTACGAATATCATTGCAGCTTAGTTCGACATAGAATCTGTTTGGAGGATTCTTAAGCGAGTCCATATTTCTCAGCCCATGAGGAATCTTTCTATTTGTGTTGTGAAGTTCATAATTTATTGTAACTGAATTGTTTAGGTCATTAAGACCTGTAAATTCTTTAACGAATCTAAAATATGAAATTATTTTTTTGGGATATTCTGTTTCAAAATAACTTGATTCAATTATTCCGTAAGACAAAACATATTCTGAATTAAGTTTTTCAAGGTTAGTATAGTGCATTCCTTTTGGCAAAAGAAATAGATTATCTACAAAATCCATGGGTGTTAATATATTAGATACTAACTTTAATTTATTATCTTTGCTAACTTGAAAAACATATATCCCACATTCCGCATTGTCGGTATCTTTCTTAAGCAGATAATAATCTCCGTATGCAGGTATTATAGAACTTGACACAATAATGTATTTTTCGTCTTTTTCATTGACCGTTATTATGTATAGTGAATTTCCAAGCATAAAAGAATCAGTTTCAATAAAAGTGGCTGTAACAGTATTATAGGTGTATAAATGGATGCTATAGTTGTTCCAGCACACTCTCGAAACAATTAGTTGATTATTACCGTCACCGTTGAAATCGTCACATTTAACAAAACCTATGTCTGAATAGGTCTTTTCTTTGGCTTTTATTATCAAACTTTCGAAAATCATATCTCCTGTATTTACTTCAGTTTTATTAAACAAAACAATAGCTTCTTTATACCCTACATTGCCTGAACCAATAAGAATATCACGTTTACCATCATTATCAACATCAACAATTTGATAAGGTTTGGCACATAAATAATTCACCAGTTCATTGTTATTAATAAGATCGCCAGATATATGTACATTAATAGGTTTTAGATTATGAAAATCACCTTCAAAGAATAATAGACTTGAATCGTTCTCACTTGGATTAGTAATGTTAAAAATAATGATTTCTCTATTGCTGCTTAGGTTTTCTGTAATTGTGATACTGAAGATTCTAATGTTATCAATGACATTGTTATAATTATTCTCTGATTTATTATCATTGTTTCTATTATTTACATATTTATTTAATAAATTATTGTAAAAAGTGTTCGAAAAGGCTCGTGCATTTTCTTTGTCTATTTCAACATATTCGTATTTTGTAATAAATTCCTTATCTAGTGTTTTTTTAATCTCATATTTATGAATAATACTATTCTGATCTTTAATATGTGAAGGAATTGTATAAAAAGTGGTATCGTTAACCCAGTATTTAAAAGATTTTAACTTAGGATTATCAATACTTGTAAGAACATAATTCGTAAATCTTTTTGCAA